>JALHNW010000275.1 GCA_022843345.1 Rubritepida sp.
ACGCGGCCGACCCGCTGGACGAGCCGCTGACCGCGGCGGCGGCGCACGAGGCGGCGCACCCTTCCTCGCTCCAGGCCTTCCCGCACTGGCTGCGGCGCGCCGCCTCCGAGATCAAGCGCGACAACGATGCGGGGTCCGACCAGGTTCGGATCATGACCGTGCACGGCGCCAAGGGGTTGCAGGCGCCGATCGTCATCCTGCCCGACACGCTGGCGGGCGGGCCGCGCTCGGCCGGGCTGCGCTGGACGAAGGAGGGGCTGCCGCTGTGGGCGCCGCGCCTTTCCGGCTTCGCGGCACCCGCCTACGAGGCGGCGATGGGCGAGACGGAGGTGGCCGAGCGGCGCGAGATGAACCGCCTGCTCTACGTCGCGCTCACGCGGGCGGAGGACCGGCTGCTGTGCTGCGGCTGGTTCCGCCGCAACGGGCCGACGCCGGATTCCTGGTACGCCAAGCTGCTGCACGGCTTCGCGCGGCTGGGCGCGAAGGAGGAGCCCTTCGACCCGGAAGCCTTCGGCGCCAGCGCGGACGGCTTCCAGCCCGCCCCCCTGCTGGTGCACGAGGCGGCGCAGAAGGACGCGCGCCGCGACGAATCCCGCCAGGCCGGCGCCGCCGCCGAGGCGCTGCCCCCCTGGGCGCGGCTGCGCGCCACGCCGGTGGAGGAGGAGCCGCTGCTCACCCCCTCGCACCAGGAGGAGGAGGGCGACGGCCCCGCCCAGGCCCCGCACGGCCCCCATGACCCGCTGGGCGACCGCTTCCGCCGCGGCAACCTGGTGCACGCCCTGCTGCAATCCCTGCCGGAGATGCCGGAGGCGGACCGCACGCCCACCGGCGCCGCCTTCCTGGCTCGCCCCGCCCACGGCCTGTCCCCGGCCGAGCAGGCCGCGGTGCTGGCCGAGGCGCTGGGGGTGATGGCGATGCCGGCCCTGGCACCGGCCTTCGGCCCCGGCTCTCTGGCCGAGGCGCCGATCGCGGGGCAGGTGAACGGGCGCACCGTGCTGGGCATCGTGGACCGGCTGCTGGTGGCGGACGGGCGCGTGCTGGTGCTGGACTACAAGACCAACCGCCTGCCGCCCGAGACGCCGGAGGAGGCGCCGCCCGCCTACCTGCGCCAGCTGGCGGCCTACCGCGCCGTGCTGCGCCAGCTGCCGGGCGCGCCGGAGGTGGAATGCGTGCTGGTCTGGACCGTGGGCGCGCGGGCCATGCCCATCCCGCCCGCGCTGCTGGACCGCTACGCCCCGGGTGCCGCCGGCAAGGCTTGACCCCCGCCGCCCGGCACCCGACCTTGCCGGTCAACGAACAGGAGCGCGAGCGATGAGCGAGTTGACCAGGCCGGTGAGCGACGACACCTTCGAGGCCGAGGTGCTGAAGGCATCCGGCCCCGTGCTGGTGGATTTCTGGGCCGAATGGTGCGGCCCCTGCCGCATGGTGGCCCCGGTGCTGGACAAGCTGGCCGCCGAATACGCGGGCAAGCTGACCATCGCCAAGGTGAACATCGACGAGAACCCGATGACGCCCACGCAGTTCGCCGTGCGCGGCATCCCCACCATGATCCTGTTCAAGGACGGCAAGCCGGTGGACACCAAGGTGGGCGCCGCGCCGCATTCCGAGATGAAGGCCTGGGTCGAGCGCAACCTCTGAGGCGGGGCGGGCGCGCGCACCATTGAGGTGCCGCGCCCCCCATGCCACATCCCCGTGACGGCAGACGGGAAGGGCAGGGGATGGCGTTGCGCGTTGCGGTCCAGATGGACCCGATCCAGGCGGTCAACATCGACGGCGACAGCACCTTCGCCATGATGCTGGAGGCGCAGGCGCGCGGCCACGCGCTGTGGCACTACCACGTCCGCCACCTGTCCATGCATGCCGGGCGCGTGCTGGCCCATGCCCAGCCGGTGCAGGTGCGGCGCGAGCCGGGCAACCACTTCACGCTCGGCGGGACGGTGGAGCTGGACCTGGCGCGCGACGTGGACGTGGTGCTGATGCGCCAGGACCCGCCCTTCGACATGGCCTACATCACGGCCACGCACGTCCTCAGCCACATCCACCCGCAGACGCTGGTGGTGAACGACCCCGAGCACGTGCGCAACGCGCCCGAGAAGCTGTTCGTGCTGCGCTTCCCCGAGCTGATGCCCGAGACGCTGGTGAGCAGCGACGTGCGCGAGATCCGCAAGTTCCGCGAGAAGCACGGCGACATCGTGGTGAAGCCGCTGTTCGGCAACGGCGGCGCCGGCGTCTTCCACCTCCGCCCCGACGACCCCAACCTGAACTCCCTGTTGGAGATGTTCACGGAGAAATCGCGCGAGCCGCTGATGGTGCAGCAATACCTGCCCGCGGTGCGGGAGGGCGACAAGCGCATCATCCTGGTGGATGGCGAGGCGATGGGCGCCATCAACCGCGTCCCCGCCGCCGGCGAGGCGCGCTCCAACATGCATGTCGGCGGCACGCCCATGCCGACCACGCTGACGGAGCGCGAACGGGAGATCTGCCGCGCCATCGGGCCGGAGCTGAAGGCGCGCGGCCTCATCTTCGTGGGCATAGACGTGATCGGCGGGCACCTCACCGAGATCAACGTCACCTCGCCCACCGGCTTGCAGGAGCTGGCGCGCTTCGACGGGATGCACCTGGAGCGCGCGATCTGGGACGTGATCGAGGCGAAGCGGCGTGGATGACCTTCCGTTGCTGCGCGTGGCGCCCGACCCCGCCGACCCGCGGCTGACGAAGCGCGTCACGGGGCGCGACCACACGGGGGCGGCGGTGGAGACGAGCGTGACGGTGGAGCGCCCGCTGACGCTGTACCTGAACGGGCAGGAGATCGTCACCATGATGACGATCCTCGACCGCCCGGAGGACCTGGCGGTGGGCTACCTGCTGAACCAGGGCATGCTGCGCGCCGATGACCGCATCACGGCGGTGGACTTCGACGACGACCTCGGCGTCGTCGTGGTGCGGACGGAGCGCAGGACGGACTTCGAGGAGAAACTGACGAAAAAAACGCTCACCTCCGGCTGCGCCCAGGGCACCGCCTTTGGCGACCTGATGGAGGGTTTCGCCGACATCACGCTGGACCCGGAGGCGCGGCTGTCCACGACGCAGCTCTACCGCCTGCTGCACCGGATCAACACCATCCCCAGCCTGTACCTGGAGGCCGGCGCCATCCACGGCTGCGCGCTGGCGGAGGGCGACCAGCCGCTGTGCTACATGGAGGATGTCGGCCGCCACAACGCGGTGGACAAGATCGCCGGCTGGATGTTCCGCGAGGGCGCCAGGGGCAGCGTCTTCTACACCACCGGGCGCCTGACCTCGGAGATGGTGATCAAGACGGTCCGCATGGGCATTCCCATCCTCGTCTCCCGCTCCGGCTTCACCGCCTGGGGCGTGGAGCTGGCGTGCGAGGCGAAGCTGACGCTGATCGGCCGCTGCAAGGGCCGGCGCTTCACCGTGCTGGCGGGCGAGGAGCGCCTGCTGTGGGACGCGGACCCGGCCTACGTCGAGGAGGAGAGCGCGAAGCACTGGCGCAAGAATGCCCGTGCGGAGTGACACCTGGGGCGTGGTGCTGGCCGGCGGGCTGGCGCGGCGCATGGGCGGCGGCGACAAGCCGCTGCGCGAGCTGGCCGGCCGCCCCATCCTGGCGCATGTGCTGGAGCGCTTGTCGCCCCAGGTGGCCGGGCTGGCGCTGAACGCCAATGGCGACGCCTCGCGCTTCGCCGCCTTCGCCCTGCCGGTCTGGCCCGACACGCTGCCCGACCATCCCGGGCCCCTGGCCGGCATCCTGGCGGCCATGGAGAACAGTCCCTGCGAGTGGGTCCTGACCGTGCCCGGCGACGGCCCCTTCCTGCCGCACGACCTCGTCGCCCGCCTGCACGCGGCCCGCGAGGCGGCGGC
>JALHNW010000276.1 GCA_022843345.1 Rubritepida sp.
CCGCGCAGGTCCAGCACCACCTCGCCCGCCGGCGCCTCCACCCCCCAGGCGTCGAGCAGGCGGGGCAGGGCGGAGGCGGTGGCGGCGGGCGGGCGGCCATCGGGGCCGGGGCGGGTGGCCTGCATCTCGCTGTGCGGGTCGAGCAGCAGGAGCAGGCGGCCGCCGCGCAGCACGAACTGGTCCAGCGCGTATTGCGTGGCGTCCGGCAGCCCCTGCGGGTGGGCGACGAGGAGCAGCGTGACCTCGGGCGGGATCGCCGTGGCGTCGGGGGTGACGTCGCGCACCTCGTAGGCCTCGCGCAGCTGGGCCAGCGCCACCTGCGGGCGGGCGAGCGCGGGCTGGCGCAGCAGCAGCGCGCGCGGGTCGCCGGCCAGGGGCAGCGTGGTCATGAGGCCGAGCACGGGCTTGGCCGCCCCGGACAGCTCGAAGACCAGGCGCGTCAGGTCGGCTTCCAGGAAGCGCTCGCGGTCGGGCTGGAAGAAGGGGATCACCCGCTCCTCGTCGCGCGCGTTGCGCCCGGACAGGCCGAAGAACACCTGCTCGCCGCCCTCGTTCAGCGGGACGGCCTGCAGGCCCAGGGCGGTGGCGCGGTCCTCGGCCTCCGAGAAGGGCTCGGGGTCCAGCACCTCCAGCCGCAGCCGGCCGTCCGAGAGGGCCACGTATTCGCGCAGCAGGGCGCGCACGCGCTCGGCATAGGCGCCGAACTGCGGCGCGTCGGCGCCGATGCGGCGGGAGTAGAACAGGCGCAGCGTGATGGGGGATTCGAGCCCCGCCAGCACCTGCCGCGTGCCGGGGGCGAGGGTGTAGAGCCGGCCTTCCGTGAGGTCGAGCCGTGCGCGGGGTGCCGCGCGGTCGGCCAGCATCGTCGCGCTGATGGCGAGGAGGGCGACCAGGGCCAGGGAGAGCCAGCGCGTCACGACGCGCGCCTCGCATCCAGGATCGCCGCATTGGCGCAGAGCCAGAAGGCGATGAAGGCGACGAAGAACACCAGGTCGGGCAGGGCGATCACCCCGCGCACGCAGTTGCCGAAGCGCTCGGCGATCGAGATGCCGCGCGCCGCCTCGGCCAGCGCCGGCCAGTTGGCGGACAGGAACTCGCCGATGACGGGCGAGCCGGCGGCGGCGAAGAGGAAGCAGCCGGCCACGCCCAGCACGAAGCCGACCACCTGGTTGCGCGTGAGCGCGGACATGGCGGCACCCAGCGCCAGGTAGGCGCCGGCCACCAGGACGCAGCCAAGGTAGCCCGCCAGGATGGCGCCGTTGTCGGGCTGGCCAAGGATGTTCACGGAAAGCACCAGCGGGAAGGTCAGCAGCAGCGCCAGGATGCAGAAGCCCCAGGCGGCGAGCCACTTGCCCAGCACCGCCTGCCAGGGCGCGATGGGCAGGGTCAGCAGCGCCTCGACCGTGCCCGAGCGCCGCTCCTCGGCCCACAGGCGCATGGACAGCGCGGGGACGAGGAACAGCAGCAGCCAGGGCACGAAGCCGAAGAAGGGCAGCAGGTCCGCCTGGTTGCGCGCGAAGAAGCCGCCGAGCGTGAAGGTGAGCGTGGCGGAGAGGACGAGGAAGATCACGATGAACACGGCGGCGACCGGCGTGGCGAAATAGGCGGCGAACTCGCGGCGCGCGATGGCGAGCGTCGCCCTCATGCCGCCTGCTCCAGCGTCAGCGCGCGGAACACGGCGTCAAGGTCGCGCCCATCCGCCGTCAGTTCGGCCGGCGTGGCGTCGGCCAGGATGCGGCCGCGGGCGATGATGACGGCGCGCGTGCAGACGGCGCCGACCTCCTCCAGGATGTGGGTGCTGATGATGATGGCCTTGCGCGGGGCCATCTCCGTGATGAGGCGGCGGATTTCGTGCTTCTGGTTGGGGTCCAGCCCGTCGGTCGGCTCGTCCAGGATCAGGGCGTCGGGGTCGTGCAGCAGGGCGGCGGCCAGGCCCACGCGGCGGCGGAAGCCCTTGGACAGCGTCTCGATCGGCTGGCGGGCGACGGCGTCGAGCTGCGTCATCGCCATGGCGCGCCTCACGTCGCCGACACCGCGGACGCGAATGCAGAAGCGCAGGTAGCCCTCCACGCTCATCTCCGGGTAGGTCGGCGCGCCTTCGGGCAGGTAGCCCAGGCGGGCGCGCGCCTGCACGCCCCGGGCCGCCACGTCGTGGCCGGCGATGCGCGCGGTGCCGGCGGTGGCGGGCAGGAAGCCCGACAGCATCCGCATCGTCGTCGTCTTGCCCGCGCCGTTGGGCCCCAGGAAGCCCACCACCTCGCCGCGGCGGACGGAAAGCGAGACGCCGTCCACCGCGGTGAAGGCGCCGAAGCGGCGCACCAGCCCCTCGGCCTCGATCAGCACATCCGTCATGGGGGGCGGATTACCAGGGCTCAGCCCGCCTTCAAATAGGCCGCCGCCTCGTCGCGGCCGAACAGGCGCAGCAGCAGGCGCACGGCGCGGCCGCGCTCGCTGGCCAGGGTGGGGTCGCGGTGCAACAGCGCCTCGGCGTCGCTGTTCGCGATCTCGATCAGGTCGCGCTGGCGGGCGGCGTCCTCCTCGGGCAGGGCGAGGCGCAGCATGGCCTGGCCGGCCTGGCGGGTGCCCAGCGCCTCGCCGCCGCCGCGCAGGCGCAGGTCCTCCTCGGCGATCACGAAGCCGTCCTCCGTGTCGCGCAGGATCAGCAGGCGCTGCTGCTCGTTCTCGCTGAGGTGCTCGGAATGGACAAGCAGGCAGGAACTCGGCTTGGCCCCGCGCCCGACCCGGCCGCGCAGCTGGTGCAGGGCGGACAGGCCGAAGCGCTCCGCCTGCTCGATCAGCATGATCGTGGCCTCCGGCACGTCCACGCCCACCTCGATGACGGTGGTGGCGACGAGGAGCTGGGTGCGGCCTTCGGCGAAGTCGCGCAGGGCGGCCTCGCGCGCCTCCATGTCCAGCTCGCCATGCGCCAGGCCCACCTTGCCGGGGAAGCGCTCGGAAAGCTGGGCGAAGCGGTCCTCGGCGGCGATGCTGTCGTCGTGCTCGCCCCCGGTGATGGCGCGCACGACCCAGTAGGCGCGCTCGCCGCGCTCGATCGCCGCACCCATGCGGGCGATGATCTCGCCCAGCCGCGCCCCGGTGGCGATGCGCGTGGCAATGGGCTGCCGCCCGGCCGGCTTGGCGGCGATGCGGCTGACCTGCATCTCGCCCCATTGCGTCAGTTGCAGGGTGCGCGGGATGGGGGTGGCGGTCATCACCAGCATGTCGGCCGCCGCACCCTTGGCGCCCAGCAGCAGGCGCTGGTTCACGCCGAAGCGGTGCTGCTCATCCACCACGGCCAGGCCGAGGTCCGCGAACTCCACCCCTTCCTGGAACAGGGCGTGGGTGCCGACCGCGACGGGGATGGAGCCGTCCGCCAGCCCTGCCAGCACGCGGCGGCGTTCGGCGCCCTTCACGCTGCCGGCCAGCAGCGCCACCTCCACCCCCGCCGCGCCGCACAGCTTCGCCAGCGTGCGCGCGTGCTGGCGCGCCAGGATCTCCGTGGGCGCCATCAGCGCCGCCTGGGCGCCGGATTCGACGGCCTGGAGCATCGCCAGCACCGCCACCAGCGTCTTGCCGCTGCCCACGTCGCCCTGCAGCAGCCGCAGCATCCGGTGGGGGGCGGCGAGGTCCGCCTCGATCTCGCGCAGGGCCTGGTGCTGGTCGGGCGTGGGCGCGTGGCCGAAGGCGGCCAGGGCCTTCGCGCGCAGCAGCCCGGTGCCGGGCAGGGCGCGCCCGTCGGCGGTGCGGCGGCGGCGGCGCAGCAGGCCGAGCGCCACCTGGCCGGCGAAGGCCTCGTCATAGGCCAGGCGCTCGCGTGGGGCGGGGCCGGGGGGCGTGGCGGGGGCATGCAGGGCGCGAAGGGCGTCGGTGA
>JALHNW010000277.1 GCA_022843345.1 Rubritepida sp.
CAGGGTGGCGATGACCGCCTGGGGCGACGCCTCGGCCAGCGCGTCCAGCAGCTCGGGGTCGAAGCCGCGGCTGCCTTGCTCGATCAGCAGGTGGGTGAAGCCGCCGAGGTGGCGCACCACCGCGTCGAGCAGCGCGGCGTCGGTGGCGAAGGGCAGCACCGGGGCGGGCGCGGCCGCGGTGGCCGCCGCGGAGAGCAAGGCGCCGTCGCGGGCGACCACGGCGATGCGCGGCCTGGATGGCCGGTCCCCCGTTGATGCGCCGCTCGCCGTCATGCCCTCGCAGCCTAGCCTGCTGCCCATGCTGTCAACAATGGCGGTCAGGGCGTCACCGGACGGCCGTGACGCCGGCCGGCTTCAGCACCTCCGCCTCGCCCCGGCGCAGCGAGGCGCGGCCGCTGTAGAGGACGATGGGGGCTGCGATGAAGACGGAGGAGGAGGCGGAGACGACGATGCCGAACACCATCACCCAGGCAAAGCCGGCCAGGGTGTCGCCGCCGAACAGCGCCAGCGGCAGGGCGGCGAGCAGCAGCGTCACCGAGGTGCCGAGGCTGCGGTTCAGCGTTTCGTTGATCGAGAGGTCCACCAGCTCCTGCAGCGGCATCACCTTGTACTTGCGCAGGTTCTCGCGCATCCGGTCGAAGACGACGACCTTGTCGTTCGCGCTGAAGCCGATCACCGTGAGGATGGCGGCGATGGTCGTCAGGTTGAACTCGACGTTGAACAGGACCATGAAGCCGATGGTCTTGGTGGTGTCGAGGATCAGGGTCGCGATGGCCGCGATGGCGAACTGCCATTCGAAGCGCACCCAGATGTAGATCAGCATCGCCAGCAGCGAGAGGCCGAGCGCCATCAGCCCGCCGCGGAACAGCTCGTCCGAGACGCGGTTGCCCACGGCCTCCACGCGCAGCACGCGCAGGCCGGGGCTGGCGCCTTCCAGCGCGGCACGCGTCGCGGCGACCACCTGCTGGGTCTTCGCCTCCTGGTCGGTGGCGGGCAGGCGCAGCAGGAGGGTGCGGTCGTCGCCGAATTGCTGGAGGCCCACGTCGCCGACATCGGGCACGGCGGCCACGGCGGCGCGCAGGCGGGCGAGGTCGGCGGGGCCCGGGGTGCGGACCTCCATCACGATGCCGCCCTTGAAGTCGATGCCCTTCTCCAGCCCCGGATAGAAGGCGCCGACCAGCGAGGCGCTGGACAGCACGGCCGAGATCACCAGGCCGGCCACGGCGCCGCGCATGAAGGGGATCTTCGTCACATCCGGGCAAAGCCGGAACAGTGGCCGCGCCAGGCGCTGGCCCAGGCTGAGGCCGGGCTTCTCCAGCACCGGCAATTCCCGGGGCTTGGTCCAGCGATACCACCAGACGACGAGGAGGCGCGTCACCACGGTGGCCGTCCACATCTGCACGATGGTGCCGATGGCGACGGTGACCGCGAAGCCCTTCACCGGGCCGGAGCCGAAGCCGTAGAGGCAGGCCATCGCGATGAGGTTGGTGAGGTTGGAGTCCAGGATGGTCCCCGAGGCCTTGGAATACCCCGTCTCCAGCGCGGAGATCGGGCTTCGGCCGTTCTTCACCTCCTCGCGGATGCGCTCGTTGATGAGGATGTTGGCGTCCAGCGCGGTGCCCAGGGTCAGCACGATGCCGGCGATGCCGGGCAGGGTCAGCGTGGCCTCCAGCAGCGACAGGCAGGCGACCAGCAGCACGATGTTGAACAGCAGCGCGATGTTGGCGAACCAGCCGAACAGCCCGTAGGCCAGGCCCATGTAGAGGAAGACGAAGGCGGTGCCGACGGCGAGGCTGATGATGCCGGCGCGGATTGCGTCCGCCCCCAGCTCCGGCCCCACCGTGCGTTCCTCCACCACCGTCAGCGGGGCGGGCAGGGCGCCGGCGCGCAGCAGCACGGACAGGTCGTTGGCCGAGCGCACGGTGAAGTTGCCGCTGATCTGCCCGCGGCCGCCGGTGATGGCCTCGCGGATCACGGGGGCGGTGATCACCTTGTCGTCGAGGACGATGGCGAAGGGGCGGCCGACGTTCGCGCGGGTGATGTCGGCGAAGCGGCGGGTGCCCACGGAGTCGAAGGTGAAGTTCACCACCCATTCGGCGTTGCGCGTGTCCTGGCTGGCGCGGGCGTCGGACAGGTTGGCGCCGTCCACCTCCACGCGGCGGCGCACGGCGTAGCGCTCGCCGGGCCTCTCGCCGTTGAGGAACATCACGCCCGGCGGCGGGGTGGGTGCCGCGAGGTTCGCCGCCTCGTCCAGCAGGTGAAACGTCATGCGGGCGGTGCGGCCCAGCAGGTCCTTGATGCGGCCCGGGTCCTCGACGCCGGGGAGCTGGACGAGGATGCGGTTGGCGCCCTGGCGGGCAATCAGCGCCTCCGCCACGCCCGTCTCGTCGATCCGCCGCCGGACGATCTCGATGGATTGCTCGACCGCCGCCGTGGCCTTGGCGCGCATGCCGGGCTCGGTGACGGTGGCGGTCAGCAGGCCGTCGGGGGTGGAGGCGACCTCGATGTCCGGCGCCTGGGCGCCGCCGCCGATGCTCACGGTGTTGGCAAGGTCGCGGATGACGCGCGTCGCCGCCTCGCGCTGGGCGGGGTCGGTGACGCGGAGCTGGATGCGCCGGGATTCCGGGCTGGCGGCGAGGCCGGTGTAGCCGATGCGCGGCTGCGCCTGGTTCAGGCCGCGCCGGGCGCCCTCGACCAGGGATTCCAGGCGTTCGCGCAGGAGGACGGAGGTGTCCACCTCCAGCAGCAGGTAGGAGCCGCCGCGCAGGTCGAGCCCCAGCGACACCTGGCGCACGGGCGCCCAGTCCGGGAAGGCGGAGCGTGGCAGCAGGTTGGGCAGGCTCACCAGCACGCCCAGGAGGCAGACGGCGAGGATGGCGGCCTGCTTCCACCGCGCGAAGAACATCATGAAGGCAAGTCCCCGGGTTCCCGAATCCGGCGGAACATGACGAGGGCTGGGGGGGGATGCAAGCCCGGGGCGGTTTGGGCTACCGGTGGCGGCCATGAACCCCCGGATCGGCGTCATCGGCGCGGGCCATTTCGGCCGCTTCCATGCCCTCAAGCTGCGCGGCCGCGGCCTGTCGGGGCTGCATGACCCGGACGGGGCGCGCGCCAAGCTGGTGGCGGGCGAGGCAGGCTGCGAGGCGATGGCCCTGGACGCGCTGCTGGCGGCGAGCGACGCGCTGGTGATCGCCACGCCGACCGTGCATCACTTCCCGCTGGCGACGCGGGCGCTGGAGGCCGGCAAGCACGTGCTGGTGGAGAAGCCCATAACCGCGACACTGGCCGAGGCGGACGCGCTGGTGGCGTTGGCCGCCGCGCACGGCCTGGTGCTGATGGTAGGGCAGATCGAGCGCCATTCGGCCGCCATCCGCACCCTGCGGGCGGAATGCGCGTCGCGCCGGCTGGTCCATGTGGAGGCGGTGCGGGTGGCGCCCTTCCGCCCGCGCTCGCTGGACGTGTCGGTGGTGCTGGACCTGATGATCCACGACCTGGACCTGATCCTGGCGCTGGCGGACTCGCAGCTGGCGGATGTGCGGGCGGTGGGCGGCCGCGCGGTGTCGGACAACACGGACTGGGCGGTGGCCCACCTGGGCTTCGCCAGCGGGATGCGGGCGACGGTGACGGCGAGCCGTCTCGCGGTGGGGCTGGAGCGGCGGTTGCGGGCGATGGGGCCGGAGGGGGAGCTGCGGGTGGACTTCCTCGCCCGCTCGCTGGACTACGTCGCACCGGGTGGGGCCGCGCCGGTCGAGCACCTGCCCGGCTGGGGCATCGAGCACCGCTCCTGGACCGACCATGACAGCCTGGAGGCGGAGCACGACGCCTTCCGCGCCGCCATCGCCGGCG
>JALHNW010000278.1 GCA_022843345.1 Rubritepida sp.
GCGCCAGGACGGCACGTGGACGGTGACGGAGGCCTCGTCGCGCGCCGCCACGGCGAAGCCCAGCCGTTCGAGGCGCGCGACCGCCTCATCCGGCGGAAGGTCCAGCCCGCCCAGGCCGGCGACGCGCTCGAAGCGCAGCGTGGCGGTGCGGCGCCAGGCCGGCTCGGCGCCGGCCTCGGTGACCGTGCTCGCCTCGCCGCCGCAGAGTTCCTGGATCATGCGGGTGGCCGCTTCCAGGGCGGGGCGCATCAGGGCGGGGTCCAGGCCGCGCTCGTTGCGGGCGCGGGCGTCGGTGTGGATGCCGTGGCGGCGGCCGGACAGGGCGATCCGCACCGGGTCGAACAGCGCGCATTCGATGAAGACCTCCGTGGTCGCCTCGTCGCAGCCGCTGTGCTCGCCGCCGATGACGCCGCCCAGCGCCTCGGGGCCGTCGGCATCCGCGATGATGCCGTCCTCGGGCGACAGCGCGTAGGTCTTGCCGTTCAGCGCGGGCAGCGCCTCGCCCTCGCGCGCGAGGCGCATGGTGATGGCGGGGCCGCGCACCTTCGCCACGTCGAAGACGTGCAGCGGCCGGCCGAGGGCGAAGGTGAACCAGTTGGTCACGTCCACCAGCGCCGAGATCGGCCGCAGCCCGATCGCCACCAGCCGGTCCTGGAGCCATTGCGGCGAGGGGCCGTTGCGGACGCCGCGCACCGCGCGCCCGAGCGCCCAGGTGCAGGCGCGCGGGTCCTCGATATGCCAATGCAGCGGCGTGTCGTAGGCCGGCGCGACGGGCTCGGCGCCCCACGGCTTCAGCGTGCCCAGCCCGGCGGCGGCCAGGTCCCGCGCCACGCCGCGCACGGACAGGGCGTCGCCGCGATTGGGCGTCACCTTGATCTCGATGATGGGGTCGTCCAGCCCGGCCCAGTCCACGTAGCGCGCACCGACCGGCGCATCCGCCGGCAGGTCCACGATGCCGGAATGGTCGTCGCCCAGGCCCATCTCGCGCGAGGACAGCATCATCGCCTCGCTCTTCACGCCGCGGATCTCGCCGGGCTTGAGCGTGATGCCGGTGCCGGGGATGAAGGCGCCGGGCAGGGCGGCGACGCCCAGCATGCCGGTGCGCGCGTTCGGTGCGCCGCAGACCACGGACAGCGCGCGCCCGTCGCCCACGTCCACGCGCAGGGCGCGCAGGCGGTCGGCGTTGGGGTGGGGCGCGGCCTCGATCACGCGGGCGATCACGAAGGGGGCGAGCGCGGCGGCGCGGTCCTCCACGCCTTCCACCTCGATGCCGATGGCGGACAGGGTGGTGGTGATGGCGTCAAGCGTCGCATCGGTGTCGAGGTGCTCGCGCAGCCAGGAAAGGGGGAACTTCATGTTTCTATGCCCTCAAGCGCCGGGCGCGCGCATCCGCGCGCTGGGCTTCGCCGCGCATCGGGTGCGCCAGCTGGGAAGACAGTCTGGCGGCGGCGGCCGCCGTGCGGCCGCATGCTCCATGCGCGCGCCTGGGCATCTCAGCCCGCCTCGTGCAGCGAGGCGGGCTGGAGCGGGCTGGTGCCGTAGTGGCGCAGCCAGCGCACGTCGCCCTCGTAGAAGGGGCGCAAATCGGCCATGCCGTGCTTGAGCATGGTGATGCGCTCGATCCCCATGCCAAAGGCGAAGCCCTGCCATTCCCGCGCGTCCAGCCCGCAATTGGCCAGCACGCGCGGGTGCACCATGCCGCTGCCCAGGATCTCCAGCCAATCCGTCCCCGCGCCGAGTTCGCCCGTGCGGCGGTTCCAGCCGATGTCCACCTCCATCGAGGGCTCGGTGAAGGGGAAGTAGGAGGAGCGGAAGCGCACCGGCAGCGTGGCGATGCCGAAGAAGGCGCGCAGGAAATCCGTCAGGCAGCCCTTGAGGTGGCCCAGCGTGATGCCGCGGTCGATCACCAGCCCCTCCACCTGGTGAAACATCGGGCTGTGGGTGGCGTCGTGGTCGGCGCGGTAGGTGCGGCCGGGCGCGATGACGCGGATCGGCGGCTCCTGCGCGATCATCGTGCGGATCTGGAGCGGCGAGGTCTGGGTGCGGAGGACCGTGCGCCGCCCGTCGGTTTCGCCGGGAAGATAAAAGGTGTCCTGGTCCTGCCGCGCCGGGTGGTGGTCGGGGATGTTCAGCGCGGCGAAGTTGTACCAGTCGCCCTCGATGTCCGGGCCCTCCACCACGGCGAAGCCCATCGCGCCGAAGATGGCCGTCAGCTCCTCCATCGTGCGGCTGATGGGGTGGATGAGGCCGTGCTGCGCGGGGCGCGCGGGAAGGGTCACGTCCAGCCGCTCGTCGCGCAGGCGCGCGTCCAGCGCAGCTTCCTCCATCCAGTTCCGTCGAAGTTCAAGCTGCACTTCAAGCTTGTCCTTCGCGTCATTCAACGCTGCACCTCGGGCACGCCGTTCGTCGGGCGCTACGGCTCCAAGTCCTTTCATCTGTATGGACAGGCGCCCTTGCTTGCCGAGATACGCTACCCGAACAGCGTCGAGGGCGCGAAGATCAGGCGCTGCACGCATCTCCACGAGTGCAGCTTCGATCATAGCGTCGAGGTCTTCGGTCATCGGGATTCCAGCAGGCGATGAAGGGCGGGGCGGGCGTGGTCGTCGCCGGCGTCGAAGGCGTCGTGCACGTCGGCGAAGGTCTCGGGGAAGGGCGTGCCCTCGCCGGGCCAGCCGTCGTTCACGTGCTCCCACAGGAGGGCGGCGATGGCGGCGCAGGCCGCGAAGCCCAGGCCGCGCGCCAGGAAGCCGCGCGCCAGGGCCAGGCCGAGGGCGTCGAACATCTCCCAGGACGGCAGCGCGGACGCGGCCTGCGCCGCCTCCAGCTCCTCGGCCGTGATGTCGAAGCCCTGGGGGTCCGCGGCGTGGCGCCGCGCCCAGGCGTCGGTGACGGAATCGAAGTCCAATCCGGTTCCCCCAGAACGGAAAAGGGCCGCGGACGCTTCCGCGCCGCGGCCCCTGTTCGGTCAGGCGTGCCGGCGCGTCAAGCGGCGGCGGCGGCTTCCGGCTTCGCGGCCTTGGCCTGCTCGACGATCGCGGCGAAGGCGGCCGCGTCCTCGTAGGCGATGGCGGCCAGGACCTTGCGGTCCATCTCGATCCCCGCCGCCTTGATGCCGGCGATGAAGGTCGAGTAGGTCATGCCGTGCTCGCGCACCGCGGCGTTGATGCGCTGGATCCACAGCCCGCGGAACTCGCGCTTCTTGTTGCGCCGGTCGCGGTAGGCGTATTGCAGCGCCTTCTCGACGCGCTGGAGCGCGGCGCGGTAGGTGGTGGAGGACCGGCCGACGTAACCCTTGGCGAGGCCGAGGATCTTCTTGTGGCGGGCATGGGCGGTGACGCCCCGCTTGACGCGTGCCATCTGTGCTTCTCCTCTCGCTTACCGGGGCAGGCCGTAGGGCAGCCACTGCTTGACGGTCTTGGCGTCCATGTCCGTCAGCGTCTGCGAGCCGCGGTTCTGGCGCTTGGCCTTCTGCGAGCGGGCGGACAGCATGTGCCGCTTGCGGCCGGGGCCGGCGAGGACCTTGCCGGTGGCCGTGATCTTGAAGCGCTTCTTCGCGCTCGACGTCGTCTTCATCTTGGACATTCGGGCCCTCCTGTCGGTGGGTTGGGGACGCCCCGCACGACCGCACCACGCGGAAGGGGGACGCGTCCCGGCCGGGCTGTCCAATTGCCACGGCGCGGGGAAGAGGGGCGCGTGTACCCGCGCGCCCGCAGCGAGTCAAATCAGCGCGGCCACTCGAACCCCACCGCGTTGCGCGCCACCACGCGCAGCGGGATGGCGGCGGCGGCCAGCGGCGGCGGGGGCGGCGGCGGCGGCCCGCCGGGCGGC
>JALHNW010000279.1 GCA_022843345.1 Rubritepida sp.
ATGCCCGCCGCGCGCAGGGCGGCGCCGGCCTCGCAGAGCAGGCCGCCGACCGTCACTCGCCGGCGGCGGCCAGGCGGGCGGCCTCGTCCTCGCTGATCAGCGCGTCGAAGATGTCGTCCATCTCGCCCATCATCACGCGGTCCACCTTGTGCAGCGTCAGGCCGATGCGGTGGTCGGTCACGCGGCCCTGGGGGAAGTTGTAGGTGCGGATGCGCTCGCTGCGGTCGCCGGTGCCCACCTGGCCCTTGCGGTCGGCGGCGCGCGCGGAGTCCAGCGCCTGGCGCTGGGCGTCGAAGATGCGCGAGCGCAGCACCTTCATCGCCTTGGCGCGGTTCTTGTGCTGGGACTTCTCCTCCTGCATCGCCACCACGATGCCCGTGGGCAGGTGGGTGATGCGAACCGCGCTGTCCGTCTTGTTCACGTGCTGCCCGCCGGCGCCGGAGGCACGGTAGGTGTCCACCCGCAGGTCCTTGTCCTCGATCCGCACGTCCACCTCCTCCGCCTCCGGCAGCACGGCGACGGTGACGGTGGAGGTGTGGATGCGGCCCTGCGTCTCGGTGGCCGGGACGCGCTGGACGCGATGCACGCCGCTCTCGAACTTCAGCCGGGCGAAGACACCCTGCCCCTGGATCTCGGCGGTGGCGCCCTTCACCCCGCCCAGCTCGTTCTCGTCGTAGTCCAGCAGCGTCCAGCGCCAGCCGCGGCCCTCGGCGTAGCGCTGGTAGGCGCGGAACAGCTCGGCGGCGAAGATGCCGGCCTCGTCGCCGCCGGCGGCGGGGCGGATCTCCAGGATGGCGCTGCGCTCGTCGGCGGCGTCCTTCGGCAGCAGGGCGAGGCGGATCTCGCGCTCCAGCAGCGCAGGCGGGCCTTGGCGTCGTGCAGCTCGGCCTCGGCCAGCTCGCGCATCTCGGGGTCGGCCAGCAGGGCTTCGGCCTCGGCGCGGGCGGCGTCCAGGGCGCGGAAGGCGGTCACCTTCTCAACGATCGGCTCCAGCGCGGACAGCTCGCGCGAGAGGGTGCCGACCTGCGCGCCATCGGCGGTTTCCAGCAGGGCGCGCAGCTCCTCGGCGCGGCGCAGCACGCGGTCCAGGCTGGCGGGGAGACTCATGCGCGCAAGCGGGCGGGGAGGTCGGCGAGCGCCACCTCCTCCTGCGTGCCCGCATCCAGGTCGCGCAGCATGGCGACGCCGCGCGCCGCCTCGCTCTCGCCGATGATCACGGCGGCGCGGGCCTGCGCCTTGTTCGCGCGCTCCATCCGGCGCTTCAGGTTGCCCTTGTGGCCCATCTCCGTCGCCACGCCCGCCTCGCGCAGCGTGCCCGCCACGCGCAGCGCCGCGGCTTCCTCCCCCGGCGAGACGGGGATGACGTGGACCAGGCGCGGCGCCGGCGGCGTCAGCCCGCCCGCCTCCAGCAGCATCGCCAGCCGCTCGATCCCCGCGCCCCAGCCGACGGAAGGGGTCGGCGGGCCGCCCATCTCCTCCACCAGGCCGTTGTAGCGGCCGCCGCCCATCACCGTGCCCTGGGCGCCCAGCCGGTCGGTGACGAACTCGAAGGCGGTGTGGCTGTAGTAGTCCAGGCCGCGGACGATGCGCGGATTCTCGCGGAAGGGCACGCCGAAGGCGTCCAGGTGGCGGCGCAGCGCGTCCCAGTGGGAGCGTGCCTCGGTGGAAAGGAAGGGTTCGATGGTCGGCGCATCCGCCACCAGCGCGCGGTCCTTCGCGTCCTTGCTGTCGATAATCCGCAGCGGATTCTTGTCCAGCCGTCGCTGGCTGTCCTCGCTCAACGCATCGCGGTGCGCGGTGAAGTGGGCGATGAGCGCGGCGCGGTAGAGGTCGCGGCTCGGCGCGTCGCCCAGTGTGTTCACCTCCAGCGTCACGCCGTCGCTGATGCCCAGCTCGCGCTGGATGTGCCAGCCGCAGGCGATCACCTCGGCATCGGCCAGCGGCTCGGCCGAACCCAGGATCTCCAGGTCTATCTGGTGGAACTGGCGCTGGCGGCCGGCCTGCGGGCGCTCGTAGCGGAACACGGGGCCGGCGGCGAAGACCTTCAGCGGCACGGATTGCGCCAGGCCGTTGGAGACGAGGGCGCGGCAGATGCCGGCCGTCATCTCCGGGCGCAGGGTGATGTTCTCGCCGCCGCGGTCGTCGAAGGAGTACATCTCCTTGGAGACCACGTCGGAGGTCTCGCCCAGGCCGCGGTTGAACACGCGCGTGTCCTCGAAGACCGGCGTCGCCCATTCCTCGAAGCCCCAGAGCGCGCTGATCCGCCGCGCCGTCTTCACCACGCGGTGATGCCGGCGGAACCCCTCGCCGATGAGGTCGTGCGTGCCGCGGACGGGCTGGAGCTTGGTGGCCATGATGAGGGCGGCGGTAGCGCCGCGCGGGCGCGGCGGCAAGGGTCAGCCGTGCGGCTTCGGAGCCCGCGATGCCGATAAGGAGGCCGGATGGTCCCCCGCGGCCTTGCGCATGATCACCCGGCCATCCGCCGCGATCAGCCATTCCACATGGTCGCCAGGACGCAGCGCGAGGCTGTCGCGGATGGGCTTGGGGATCGTCACGCGCCCTTGCGGGCTGACGACGCTCCGCATCACTCCGCCGCCAGCACCGCCGCCTCGGCAGCCTTCTTCGCGTCCGCCTCGGCCTTCAGAAGTTCCGCGCGCCGCTCCACCAGGCCGACCAGGTGCTCCACCATCTCCTCCGTGCCGGTTTGGTGGCTGGTCTTGCCGCTGGCGTAGACCATGTGCTTGTCCGCGCCCCCGCCGGTGAGGCCGATGTCGGTCATCAGCGCCTCGCCCGGGCCGTTCACCACGCAGCCGATGATGGACAGCGTCACCGGCTGCTCGATGTGGGCCAGCCGCTCCTCCAGCATCGCCACCGTCTTCACCACGTCGAAGCCCTGCCGCGCGCAGGAGGGGCAGGAAACGATCTTCACCCCGCGATGGCGGATGTGCAGGGACTTCAGGATCTCCCAGCCCACATGCACCTCCTCCTCCGGCTCCGTGCTCAACGACACACGGATGGTGTCGCCGATCCCGGCCCAGAGGAGGTTGCCCAGGCCGATGGCACTCTTCACCGTGCCGGTGCGCCGGCCGCCGGCCTCGGTCACGCCGATGTGCAGCGGGTGGTCGCAGGCCTCGGCCAGCTGCTGGTAGGCGGCCACGGCCAGGAAGACGTCGGACGCCTTCACGCTGATCTTGAACTCGTGGAAGTCGTTCTGCAGCAGGTGGTCGGCGTGCCACAGGGCGCTTTCCACCAGGGCGTCCGGGTTGGGCTCGCCGTACTTCTCCAGCAGGTGCCGCTCCAGGCTGCCGGCATTCACGCCAATGCGGATGGAGCAGCCATGGTCCTTGGCGGCCTTCACCACCTCCTTCACCCGCTCCGCGCTGCCGATGTTGCCCGGGTTGATGCGCAGGCATGCGGCGCCGGCCTTCGCCGCCTCGATGGCGCGGCGGTAGTGGAAGTGGATGTCGGCGACGATGGGGACGTTCACCTCGCGCACGATCTCGGCCAGGGCCGCGGTGCTTTCCTCGTCCGGGCAGCTCACGCGCACGATGTCCACGCCCGCCAGCTCGCAGCGGCGGATCTGGGCGATGGTCGCCGCGGGGTCGGTGGTCAGCGTGTTGGTCATGGTCTGCACGGAAACCGGCGCATCCCCGCCGACCAGCAGCTTGCCCACGCGGATCTGGCGGGACTTGCGGCGCTCGATGTGCTGGTAGGGGCGGTAGCTCATGCGGAAACCCTCGGCGTGCTCGCCCCGCATATAGCGCCGACCGGCGCGGAACCCAAAGCCCGCGCCCGGCGACGGAATGGTTACTGCCGCGGC
>JALHNW010000280.1 GCA_022843345.1 Rubritepida sp.
ATCCCGATGATCTGCTCATCGCTGAACCTGCTGCGCTTCATTCGTCCGTCCCTTGCTGGATCGGACTCTACCGAAAAATGGAGCCATTTCAGGGGAGCACGTCACGGCCTACCCTCAAGGTTCGGAGAGTCTCCGGCATTTCGGAGAGAAAAGCCGCCCTCGTTCCGGCCTTGCACCGTCAAGGTCGAGGCCGAAAACCGCAGGAAACCTGCGCCTTGGCGCGGTACCCCGGTCTGGACAGACAGGTTGTGAGGAGACCGACTGGAGCAGCGGTGGGAACCGGAATCCAACCTTCGCTGGCCACCGGCACTCGGAAACCGCACCTCAGGAAAAGGTTCAGGCGACCTCATAGAGCACTGAGGTCGCGGGCCACGAGGCAACAAGCCAGGCCTGCCAAATCAAATCGCGTCGCCGGCTCGGCCGGCCGCCCTCGTTGAATGATTGGCTGTGCCGTCGACGAGACGATGTCAGCGAGTTCGCACAGAGGTTCCAGAGCATGTTCGAAACACCGGACGTCGCGCCACGCCGGTCCAACTCAACGGACGCACCCCGCCCGCAGCAATCGCTGACGCGCCCCGTCCGCAGTCGTCCTGGCATGGAACATGCACTAAGGTGGTCATGCTGAGTCTGCCCGGCTTGATCCTGCTGGCGTTTGCGTCGGTCCCGCTCGCTGCCGTGGTGCTGCGCCGTGTCCCGAGCGCGGCGCCGGCTTTGGCGATCCTGCCCGCGGCACTTTTCGTCCTGCTGCTGTTGATTCCAGATGGCGCCACCTTCCGCTGGGCCTGGCTGCCCAGCCTGGGCGTCGAGCTGGCCTTCCGCCTGGATGGCCTGTCTCGCCTGCTCGCGCTGCTGATCACGGGCATCGGTGCCGGCGTGTTCCTATACGCGGCCACCTACCTCGCCGGTCATCCGCTGCTCCATCGCTTCCTCGCGGTGCTCACGCTGTTCATGGCGGCCATGCTGGGCGCAGTGCTGGCCGATGATTTGCTGTTGCTGTTCGTATTCTGGGAACTGACCAGCCTCGCCTCCTTCCTGCTGATCGGCTTCGATGCCCACCGCGCCGAAGCGCGCCGCGCCGCGCAACAGGGCCTGATGGTGACGGTGGCCGGCGGGCTTGCCATGCTGGCCGGCATCCTGCTGCTGGGCCGGGCCGCAGGCACCTTCTCCATCTCCGCCATCCTTGCCCAGGGCGAGGCGCTGGCCGCGCATCCGCAGGCCGCCTGGTTCGTGGTGCTGATCGCGATCGGCTGCTTCGCCAAGAGCGCGCAATGGCCGCTGCATTTCTGGCTACCCAACGCGATGGCGGCGCCCACGCCCGTTTCGGCCTACCTGCATTCGGCCACGATGGTGAAGCTCGGGGTCTATCTCCTCGCCCGCCTCAATCCGGCCTTCCAGGAGATGGCGCAGTGGCAGGGCCTGCTGACGGGGGCTGGTGCCGCCACCATGCTGGCCGGCGCGCTGCTCGCGCTGCGCGAGCGGGACCTGAAGCGCAAGCTTGCCTGGTCCACGGTGGTGGCGCTCGGCACGCTCGTGACGCTGATCGGCATCCGCGAGCCGCTGGCCGCCACCGCCGCCGTGGTCTTCCTGCTGGTGCACGCGCTTTACAAGGCAAGCCTGTTCCTGGTCGCCGGCATCGTGGACAAGAAGGCTGGCACGCGCGATGCGATGCATCTGCGCGGCCTCGGGCGGCGCATGCCGCTGACGGCGCTGGCAGCGGTGCTGGCGGGGCTCTCCATGGCCGGAGCGCCAGGCTTTATCGGTGCGTTGGCGAAGGATCTGCTGTTCACGGTTCAGCTCGGCGTGCCGGGCCTGCTGCCTTCCGTCGCGCTGGTGGTGAATGCCGCGATGGTGGTGGTAGCCGGCGTCGTTGCCGCTAGGCCCTTCCTGGGTGTGCCGATGGAAACCGAGCAGACGGCCAAGGATCCATCCTTCGGGCTGCTGGCCGCACCCGCCGTGCTGGGCGCGCTGGGCCTGACCTTGGGCATCGCCCCGCAGCTGGTATCGGCCGCGCTCATCGAGCCCGCGGCCGCCGCCATACTGGGTCGGCCCACCGGCATCGCGCTCGGCAGCAAGCAGGGGGATGACTGGGTCTTTGCGATGTCGCTTGCCGCGCTCGCACTCGGCCTGCTGATGTTCCTGGGCTGGCGGCGATTGCAGCCCACTCTGGCTGGCCAGGCGTGGCTCGACGCCTACGGGCCGAACGCCGCCTATGGGCGCGTGATGCGCAGCATCGCCTCCGGCGCGGTCGCCGCGACGCGACAGGTGCAGGGCGGCAGCCTGCGTGGCTACCTGACAGCCAGCCTTGCGCTCATCTTCGGAGGCGCGGGACTGCTTCTGGCGCTGCGCGGTGGCCTCGCCTGGCCGCTGCCGGGTGCATGGGCCACGCCGGCGCAGCTGGCCTTGGCGGCGGTGATCGCGGCCGGTGCCATCGCGGCCTGCCGGCTGCGCGCGCTGTTCGGTCAGGTCATGGCGGCCGGGCTGGTCGGCTTCGGCGTCGGCATCCTGTTCCTGACGTTGGGTGCCGCCGACCTTGCCTTCACGCAGTTCACGGTCGAAATCCTCGCCATCGTCCTGCTGGTCGCCATCCTGGCGCGGCTGCCGTTCCACGCGCTCGACGCGCGCCGCGTGGCCGAGCGCCGGCGCGACGCGGTGCTGGCGGTCGGCGTCGGCATGGTGGGCATGGCCGTGCTGCTGGCCGTGCTGTCGGTGCCCTTCGATCCCGTGGTCCCCGACTGGATGGGCCAGGCTTCGGTGCCGGACGCCAAAGGCCGCAACGTGGTCAACGTCGTCATCGTGGATTTCCGCGCGCTCGACACGCTGGGCGAGATCGCCGTGCTGCTGGTCGCGGCACTGGCCGCCACCGTGCTGCTGCGTCGCGCACGGAGGGCTGGCTGATGCAGGGCAGCCTGATCATGCGCGCCTCGGCGCGCTACGTGCTGTGGGCCTGCGTAAGTTTGTCCGTGTTCGTTCTGCTGCGCGGTCACAATGAGCCGGGCGGCGGCTTCATCGGCGGCCTCATTGGTGCGCTGGGCTTCGTCTTCCACGCCATCGCCCTCGGCCCCGGTGCTACACGGCGCGCGCTGCGGCTCGATCCACTCACATGGGCCGGTATCGGGCTTCTGCTGGCCGCGGCCTCTGGCCTCCCGGCGCTGCTGCTGCATGCCGAGCCGCTGCTGACGCACCAATGGCTCGACGGGCTGCCGATCGGCACCGCCATTCCTTTCGACATCGGCGTGTATCTCGTGGTGCTCGGCTTCGCGCTGACCTTCGTGCTGCCCTTCGTCGGCGAAGACGCGCCATGAGCACGGGCGAGTTCCTGCTGCTGGCCATGGGTGTGCCAGCTGTGTTGGCGGGCGGGATGGCCGTCGCCTTCCTCGTCATCCGCTGGCTGCTTCGGAAGCGTTGAGATGGAGACGCTGCTCGCCCTGCTGTTCGGTGTGCTGCTGGCCGCGGCCTGCTATCTGTTGCTGGCCCGGTCTCTGCCGCGGATGATCCTTGGGCTCCTGCTGCTCGGCAACGCCGCCAACCTCGCGATCATCGCGGCCGGGCGGGTGCTCGGAACGGCACCGCCGCTGGTCGAGCGTGGCGCCGCTGCACTGGCCGCCGGCGCCTCCAACCCGCTGCCGCAGGCGCTGGTGCTGACCGCTATAGTGATCTCGTTCGGGCTGACCGCCTTCGTGATGGTGCTGGCCTGGGCGACCTGGCGCAGCGAGGCGACGCTCGACGCCGAGGCCTTGCGCCGGGCCGAGCCGCAGGCGCTGCCGAGCACCGACAGCAGGGCTGCCGCCGAGGCCGAGGCGCGGCCATG
>JALHNW010000281.1 GCA_022843345.1 Rubritepida sp.
GACCTGGGCCGCCTGGGTGGCGACGGGGGCGATCCCGCTGCCCGGCATGCCGGCGGCGCGGGCGGCGGCGGAATGAGCGGCCCGCTGCGCTGCCGCCCGCCGGCCATCCCGACCACGCAGGTGGATGACGAGCACCTGCGCGTGGTGCGCTGGGATTTCGAGCCGGGGGCCGAGACGGGGTTCCACCGCCATGGCTGGCTCTACGTGGTGGTGCCGGTGACGGATGGGACGCTGCACATCGAGTTCCCGGACGGCACGACGGCCAGCGCGGCGCTCAAGGCCGGCGTGGCGTATCACCGCCCGGCGGGGGTGGAGCACAACGTGGTCAACGGCGGAAGCGCGCCGCTGAGCTTCGTGGAGACGGAGGTGAAGGCGTACCCGGGGTAGGGCGCCGTCACCGCAGCAGCCAGGGCGCGGATTCCCTCAGCATCGCGTCCCGCCCATCCCGCGCCACGGACCACAGCGGGCTGTCCACCGACAGGCGCTGCCCGCCGTCGCGCTGCACCGGGCGGATGTTCAGCGCGGCGGTGGAGCGCGACTGCGGGCCGAACAGGTCGAAGGGGATGCGCACGTAGATGCCCTTGTCGAAGGAGCCCTCGCCGAAGTCGCGGAAGCGCACGTTGGTGATGGTGGCGAAGCCGCCGACCTCGACGCCGCTGCTGAACCGCCGGCCCAGCTCCACCGTGCCGCCCCAGTCGCCGGCCAGGTACCGGCCGGCGCGGACGATGCCGTACATGTTCCACCACGGCAGGTCCGCGTAGAGCGAGGCGTGGCCGGTGGCGACGCTGTAGCCCAGCGCGCCGAACTTCTGGTCGTATTGCCGCTGCGCCACCCAGTTCACGTCCACCCCCAGCGCCCAGCGGCGGTCATGCGGGCGCCACAGCAGCTCGGTGGACAGGCCGCCGAACATCGGCTCCAGGAAGCCCGCGGTGACGCGGGCGTAGACGTCGGGCGCGGGCATCCACAGGCGCTCGGCATAGAGCGCGGGGATGGCGGTGCGCCCCTCGCGCGCGTAGCGGGCGAAGTCGGAGCGCACGCGCGGCAGCACGGAATCCGAGGGCAGCCCGCCATCGAGGTTGCCGGCGAGCTGCCGCGCCACGCCGCCGGCCAGTGCCACGCCCCGGCCGAGTTCCAGCCGCGCGCCGGCCGCCGCCCCCAGCTGCCAGCGCACGGAGGATTGCGGGTCGCCGACCTGGAGGTTCACCGTGGGCGCCACGGCCCAGGACAGGCGCGGGAAGCCCAGCCGCGCCTCGGCGTCGCTTCGTTCGGGGAAGGAAGGCAGGGGCTGGGCACTGGAGAAAATTTCCTCCGCGCTGCCGCGGCCGGCGGCGGCGTGCTCGAAGGCCTCGCGCAGCAGGATCACGCGGGCAATCACCACGCCGTCGCGCTCCCACAGGATGCGGATGCGCTCCACCTCGGGCGGCAAATGCGGCTGCGCCAGGCGGACCACGCGGCCGGCCACTTGCGCGGGCGTGCGGAAGCGGCCGCCGGCCACCGAGATGCGCGCCTCCTCGCCGCGCTGCTCGAAGGCGATGGGGGTGAAGCCGCCCTGCCGCAGCGCGGGGAACAGGCGGCGGGCGATGGCGGCGTTCGCGTCCGCCTCGCCGAAGCCGTCATCCTCGCCCATGCGGATGCGCCCGGTCATGCCGCCCAGCGCGCGGCCGATGCGCTCGCGCCAGTCGGGATCGCGCATCTCGGCGGCCGTCTCGGGCACGGGGGCGGGGCGGGGGACCAGGGCGGGGGGCGGCGTGCGCGGGACCTCGGGCGGTTCCTCCGGGTTGAGGCGGATGGAGGCGCGCAGCAGCAGGTCCGTGCCGTGCACGAAGGAGGCGCCGAGGTTGAGGAAGCGGTTGGGCTGCCAGTCCAGCCCCGCGTTCCAGCGCGAGGCGGCGGTGCCCCGCAGCCCGGTGGTGCGGGCCGGGTAGCCGCCGCGCTCGTCGCGCAGGGCGTCGGCGGAGTATTCCAGCTTCAGGCGCAGCCCGTCGATCTCGCCGACCGGCGTGGCGATGGCGGGGACGGAGTACTCCACGCCCGCGAACAACCCGGCGTTCGGCCCGCGGAACACGGAGTTCAGCGCGAAGGTGCCCCCCGTTCCGACGCTACGCGGCCGCACGTCGAAGCGCCCGTCATACAGGCCGAAGGGGTTGCGGACGTCGCGCCCCGTCGCCAGCCTGCCCCAGCCCATGCCGGCGGTGACGTCCAGCCCCCAGAAGCGCTTGGAGGCCACCACGTATTCCCCCGCGTAGAGGCCGGTGCCCAGGAAGTCCTGCAAGCCCACGGCCAGGGCCGGGCGCCAGGCGTTCTCGTCCCACACGCGCAGCTTCACGTCGAAGGCGCGGTCGGAGGTGGTGCCGCGCCCGGTGGTGGCGTTCAGGCGCTCGGTGAGGCGGAAGGTTGCCTCCAGGAAAGGCAGGGCCTGGAAATTCACCGCGCCGAAGCGGCGCTGGTGGCGGAAGGACAGCATTCCCTCCACCGTGCCGTCGGGGCGGAAGCGGGCATTGGGCATCTCCAGGATGCCGACGCGGCCGAAGTTGGACAGGGTGGCGGGCACTTCGTCCACGCCCTGGGCCAGCGCCGCGGCCGGCGCCAGCAACGCGGCGGCCAGCAGCGCCCAGCGCAATCCCTCAGTTCCCGCGGGCGATGACCGCCAGCGCCGCGGCCGAGATGGCCACCTGGGAGGCGAGCTGCGTCATGTCTCGGAGAAAACCCCAGCGCTCGAAGGGCGAGGGGTCGTTGGGCACGATGACCAGCGAGCCGGGCGGCACGGGCGGCCCGCCTTGCTGCCACGAGCCCAGGCCCGCCGCGCTGCTGGCGCCGTTGGGCAGCACCACGAAGGCGCGCTGCTGGTCGGCGAAGCGCTGCATGCCGCCGGCCGCGTTCACGTAGTCGCGCGCGCGCCAGCCGGTGGTGAACTGCATGGAGCCGGGGTTCTGGACCGAGCCCACCACCGTCACCTCGTTCGGCCGCTTGGGCATCACGATCAGGTCGCCGGGTTCCAGCAGCACGTCCAGCTCGGGCCGGCCGGCCAGCACCACGGGGTTGGCCTCCACCACCATGCGGCCGGCCGCGCGCGCCTCGCGCAACGCGCCCGCCATCTCGCGCCCGGCGGCGATGGCGCCGGCGATGTCGGTGCCGGTGCGGCTGCCGACGACGGCCTGGCCGGCGGCCATCTGCATCAGCCCCTGCTCCATCTCGCGCGCCGTGCGCAGGAAGCCCTCCTGCTGGCGGTTGCGGACGGTCTCGCGCGTGAAGACGGCGCCGTAGGGGAAGGCCTGGGGCGTGAGGCCGCCGGCGCGGGCGATGACCTCCGAGAGCCGCTCGCCGCGGCGGATGTCGTACACGCCGGGCCGCAGGAACTCGCCCATGAGCGTGACGGGCCCGCTGTCGCGGTCGCCGAAGCCGCGCGGGACGCGGATGCCGTCGCGCGGGGACAGGCGCACGGCGGCGAAGTTGCGCGAGCGCAGGTCGAGCAGGGTGCGCGAGAGCGGGATGGCGGCCGCCTGCTCCACCGGCTCGCGCGCCAGCTCGACGGAGCTCAGGTCGGCCGTGTCGGTGACGCCGCCGGCCGCGGCCAGCACCGCGTCCAGCCCCGTGTCGTTGAGGATCGGGTAGAGGCCCGGGGCACGCGCCTCGCCGGTCAGCAGCACCGCCTGGTCGAGCAGGAAGGTCAGCAGCGCCGGGTGGTCCAGGAACAGCTGCGGGCAGGGCTGCGCGCCGATCTCGGGGAAGCCGGCGACGCGGGCATGGGCGAAGCGCTGCGGCGAGGAGCGCGCGGCCACCGCCAGCTGCGTCAGCG
>JALHNW010000282.1 GCA_022843345.1 Rubritepida sp.
ATCCGCTCGCGCGCGTGCAGCCAGCCCAGGGCGAAGGCGGCGTCCGCCTCGCCGGCGGCGGTGACGGTCGGCACCGCCCGCGCGTCGAATTCCAGCAGCACGGGGGCGGACAGCCCGTGCCCCTCCAGCCGCGCCACGGCGCCCGGCAGCGTCAGCCACAGCAGCAGGGCCGGCACCGCCGGCACCGCCAGCAGCGCCAGCAGCACCCACCGTCCCCAGCGCCAGCCCCGGCGCCGCCTCGCGCGCCGCACCACCGGCTACTCGGGCTCGATCCCGGCGCCGCGGATCATCTCGCCCCAGGCGGCGATCTGCGTGCGGATGAAGGCCTCCAGCTCCCCGGGCGTGGACACGCCGGCGTCGAACCCCACCTCGGCCAGCCGCGCGCGGAACTCGGGCTTCGCGCCCACCCGCCCCATCGCCCCGGACAGCGCCGCCTGCACGGCAGGGTCCATCCGCGCCGGCCCCAGCAGGATGCAGAAGCTCAGCAGGTCGAAGCCGGCCAGCCCCTGCTCGGCCAGGGTCGGCACCTCCGGCACCAGGGGCGAGCGCTGGCCGGACGTCACGCCCAGCGCCCGCAGCCTTCCGTCGCGCACATGGCCCAGCGTCGGCGTCAAATCCACCACGATGGAATCCACCCGCCCCGCGAGCACGTCCGTGATGGCCGGCGGCGTCGAGCGGTAGGGCACGTGCAGCATCGTCGCGCCGCCCATCCGCGCCACCGTCGCCCCCGCCACGATCCCCGTGCCGTTGCCCGAGGCGTAGGAGACCTGCCGCGTCTTCGCCAGCGCCAGGAACTCCGCCAGGTCGCGCACCGGCGCCGATGGGCCGACGGTCAGCCAGAACACGAAGTTCCCCAGCCTGGAGATCGGCGTGAAGTCGGCGACGGGGTCGTAGTCCAGCCGCCGCATCAGCCAGGGGTTGGCGGCGTGCGTCGTGTTGGTGGTGACGAACAGCGTGTGCCCGTCGGGCGCCGCCTGGGTCACGGCGCGGGCCGCGATGGTGCCGTTGGCGCCCGCGCGGTTGTCCACCGTGATGGCGGCCCCGCCAAGCTCCGCGCCCAGCATCTGCGCCAGGATGCGCGCCACCGCGTCCGTGCCCGAGCCGGCGGCGAAGGGCACGACGAAGGTGATCGGTCGCTGCGGCCGCCACTCCGCCTGGGCCAGCGCCGGAACCGCGAGGGGAACGGCAAGCAAGGAACGGCGCAGCATCATCTCATCCTCCCGAGGTCCCCGGAGCAGACCACCCCCGCCCGCCCCCTGTCATCCCCCGTCAGCCCGCCTCCATCCCCGCCGCCAGCAGGATGGTGAGCAGCGAGGCGCGCATCCCGCGCAGGCTTTCCTCCTCCTCCACGTCGATCCACTCCTCCAGGCTGTGCGCCCGCCCGCCCCGCCCGCCCGAGCCGATCCGCAGCGCCGGCACGCCGAGCGCCATCGGCACGTTCGCATCCGTCGAGGACCATTCGAAGGAGGGCTGGTAGCCCTCGGACGCCACCGCCGCCCATGCCAGCCGCGCCAGCGGCGAGCCATTCGGCGTGTGCCCCGCCGGCCGGTCCCCCACGGGCACCACTTCCACCGACAGCCCGCCCGAGCGCGCAGCGTTCTCCCGCGCCGCGGCGTCCTCCACCGCGCGCAGGAACTGCCGCTCGATCCGCCCCAGCACATCGGCCGAGGCGGAGCGCAGGTCCACCTCCATCACCGCCGTCTCCGGGATCGCGTTGATGGAGGTGCCGCCGCCCACCACGCTCACGCAATGCGTCGTCACCGGCTCGCGCGGCGCCTCGATCGCCGCCACGGCGCGGGCGGCATCGGCGAGCGCATAGACCGGGTTCACCAGCCCGAAGGCCGCGAAGGAATGCCCGCCCGGGCCCCGGAACGTCACGCGGTGCCGCTTGGAGCCGATGCCCCCGGTGACGATCCGCTCCACCTCCGGGCTGTCCACCGTGAGGAAGCCGCGGATGCGCGCGCGTTGCGGGTGGTGCGCGAACAGGTGACGCACCCCGCGCAGGTCGCCCAGCCCTTCCTCCCCCACGTCGCCCAGGAACAGGATGTCGTGCCGCGTGCGGATGCCGGCCGCGTCCATCGCCCGCAGGAAGGCCAGGTTCACCGCCAGCGAGCGCGTGTCGTCCCCCACGCCGGGCGCGAACAGCTTCGTCCCCTCGCGCCGCACCCGCACGTCGGTCCCCGCGGGGAACACCGTGTCCAGGTGCGCCGCCACCACCAGGATGTCGCCATTGCCGAAGCCGCGGCGGGTGCCCATCACGTTGCCCGCCGCGTCCTGCGCGCAATCCTCCAGCCCGTGGGCGCGCAGCATCTCCAGGTAGGCCCTCGCGCGCGGCCCCTCGCCGAAGGGGGGCGCGGGGATCTCCGTCAGGCGGATGATGTCCTCCACCGTGCGCGCGTGCTCGCGCCGCAGCACGTCGCAGGCGGCGGCGAAGCCCCTGTCGGCGCGGATCGTCCGCACCGCCTCCTCCGTCCCCATCACGCCACCTGGTTCAGCAGCGGCTCGCCGGCACCGAGCCGGCGCAGGTTCTCCTGCAGCATGTCCAGCACGTTGTCCTCGTACTTCCGCGTCTCGCCAGCGGTGTGCGGCGTGATGAACACGCGCGGGTGCCGCCACAGCGGGCTTTCCGGCGGCAGCGGCTCCTCCACCGTCACGTCCAGCGCCGCCGCCGACAACCGCCCGGAATCGAGCGCCCCCAGCAGCGCCGCCTCATCCACCACGCGCCCGCGCGCGCAGTTCACCAGGATGGCGCCGGGCTTCATCGCCCCCAG
This sequence comes from Rubritepida sp., assembly GCA_022843345.1. Lineage (GTDB taxonomy): Bacteria > Pseudomonadota > Alphaproteobacteria > Acetobacterales > Acetobacteraceae > Roseococcus. The sequence goes on from JALHNW010000282.1 coordinate 2,772, forward strand.
CCGCGCGGCGTCCATGAGGTTCGTCGTCTCCGGCGTCAGCGGGCAGACCAGGATCACCGCGTCGGCGCGCGCCAGCACGGCGGGCAGCGCGTCCAGCCCATGCACCTCGTCCGCGCCCTCCGTCCCCGCGGCCGGGTCGCGCCGCACGCCGACCACATGCATCTCCAGCGCCTTCAGCAGCCGGATGAGGCGCGAGCCGATCCGCCCGGTGCCCACCACCACCGCCGTCTTGCCGGCCAGCTCGTCCTCGCGCACCGCGAAGTCGGCCTTCATGCCCGACCAGTGCTGGCGGTGCTGGTCGTCGCGCGCCGTGAACAGGTTGCGGGTGACGCCCAGCAGCAGCGCCAGCGCGTGCTCGCTCACCGCCTTCGCGTTGCCCCCGGCGGCCGAGGCCAGCCGGATGCCATGCGCCTGGAACACCGCGCGGTCATACTGGTCGGTGCCCGCGCTCAGCGACTGCACCAGCCTCAGCCGGGGCGCGGCCGCCGCCAGCGTGTTGCGCCACAGGCCGGAGACGACCAGCACGTCGGCCTCCCCGATGCGCGCCTCCAGCTCGGGCAAGGAGCGCACCTCGAAGAAGGGCAGGGGCGCGCCGCGCGCCTCCCACCGCGCGCCGCACTGGTAGGCGACGTGGGCGAAGCAGATGGTGGGAGTCGTGGGCGGCCGATTCACGCCCTCGCCGCCGCCCGGCCGATCGGACGCCATCAAGCGGAAGCCTCCTCGAGGAACACCTGCACGGCCTGGAACAGCGCGCCGCGGTTGCGCTCCATCCACATGCCGTGCGTTCCCTCGCCCAGCAGCACCAGGCGCTTGCCCGGCGAGGCGGTGAGCAAGGGGAACAGCGCCTGCGCCATGTATGGCGGCGTGTCCTGGTCCCATTCGCCCAGCACCAGCAGGGTGGGCGCGGTGATCCTGCCGGGTTCGTAGAAGGCGCGCCCGGCGGCCCAGAACTCCCTGCCATCGGCGACCGAGCCGTTGGGCGCGCGCAGCGCCGGCGGGTTGCGGCGCTGGCCCTCCG
>JALHNW010000283.1 GCA_022843345.1 Rubritepida sp.
GCGCCGCCTCCGTCATCCTGCGCGCGCCGCGGGCCGGCGTGATGCCGGTGATCCTGCTGCTCTGCGCCGTGGGCGCCTTCGCCACCACCAACTCGCTGTTCGCCGTGCTGATGGTGGGCGCCTTCGGGGCCCTGGGCTTCGTGATGGAGCGCAACGGCTATCCGGTGGCGGCGCTCGTGCTGGGCATCGTCATGGGCTCCATGGTGGAGCAGAGCTTCGTCACCTCGCTGATCAAGAGCGACGGCGACGTGATGCCGTTCTTCGAGCGCCCGGTCTCCGCCGTGCTCGCCGCCCTCACCATCGGCGCGCTGCTCTGGCCGGTGGGCGCGCTGCTGTGGAACCGCCGCCCGCGCGCGGCGCAACTCAAGGAGGAACTGCGATGACGACGCGACGCCTGATCCTGTCCGCCACGCCCGCGCTGCTGGCGGCACCCGCGCTGGCGCAGCCGCGCTGGCCGGTGCGGCCGGTGCAGATGCTCTGCCCTTGGGCGGCCGGCGGCGGCACCGACGCGGTGCTGCGCATCGTCTCCGCGCAATTGGAGCGCGAGCTGGGCCAGCCCTTCAACGTGGTGAACCGCACCGGCGGCTCGGGCGTCGTCGGCCACGCCGCGATCAGCTCGGCCGCGCCGGACGGTTACACGCTGGGCATCATCACGGCCGAGATCGCCATGCTGCACTGGCAGGGGCTGACGGAGCTGACCTTCCGCAACTTCACCCCGCTCGGCCTCATGAACAACGACCCGCCGGGCATCCAGGTGGGGCGCGATTCGCCGCACCAGGACGCGCGCGCGCTGGAGGCGGCGATCAAGGCCTCGCGCCCCGGGCAGCTCAAGGCCTCGGGCACCGGGCAGGGCGGCATCTGGCACCTCGCACTTGCCGGCTGGCTGGGCGCCATCGGCATGCGGGCGGACCATGTGCGCTGGGTGCCCTCCAACGGCGCCGCACCGGCGATGCAGGACCTGGCGGCGGGCGGGCTGGACCTGACGACGAACTCGGTGCCCGAGGCGCGCGCGATCATCGAGGCCGGGCGCGCCCGGGCGCTGGCGGTGATGGCGCCGGGCCGCATCGCCGCCTTCCCGAACATCCCCACCCTGCGCGAGGCGACGGGGGTGGACTACAGCACCGGCGCCTGGCGCGGCATCGCCGGGCCTTCGAACCTGCCGCGGGAGGTGGTGGGGGCCATGTCGGCCGCGCTCAAGCGCATCTATGACGGGGCGGAGTACACGAACTTCCTCAACAGCCGCGGCTTCGGCGGCGTCTGGGCGGACCCGGACGGCTTCGCGCAGCACCTGGCGGCGTCGGACGCGCAGATGGGGCAGGCGATGCGCGCGGCGGGGCTGGCGCGGGGGTAGATGCCCCGGCAGCCGATCGGCGCGCGCGATGCCGCCGATCGGCCCTTCGTTTTGGAAGCCTTCACCTGAATCGGGGAATGTCGCGGCGCTGGCGGAATCGGCCGCCGGCTTGGGACCGCATCATGATCCGCATCCGCCTCCTCGCCCTCGCCGCACCCGTGCTGGCGGCCGCCTGCGCCGCCGCCCCGGAATCCATCCAGGCCACCTACGTGCCCGAGACGCAGTTCCAGGCCATGAGCTGCGACCAGCTGGCTTCCGAGCAGTCGCGCCTCGCCATGTCGCTGGAGCAGGCCTCCAACCAGCAGCGCAGCGCGCGCACGAACGACACGGTGGGCGTGCTGCTGGTCGGCATGCCGCTCTCCTCGATGAGCGGCGGCAACGTCGCCGGCACCATCGCGCAGCAGCGCGGGATGCAGGAGGCGATGCGCCGCGTCGCCGTGCAGAAGAGCTGCGGCGCGGCGCCCGCCGTCAGGTGAGGAACTCGGCCTCGGTCGCCGCGCGCAGCTCGTCCAGGCTTACGCCGGGCGCCAGCTCCACCAGCTTCAGCTCGGTGGGGCCGCGGCGGGCGAGGCTGAACACCGCCATGTCGCTCACCACCATGTCCACCACGCGCTGGCCGGTGAGCGGCAGGGTGCATTCGCGCAGCAGCTTGGGCTTGCCGCCGGCGGTGTGCTCCATCAGCACGATCACCTTCTTCACGCCGGCGACGAGGTCCATCGCACCCCCCATCCCCTTCACCATCTTGCCGGGGATCATCCAGTTGGCGAGGTCGCCATTGGCCGCCACCTGGAGCGCGCCGAGGATGGACAGGTCGATGTGCCCGCCGCGGATCATCGCGAAGCTGTCGGCGCTGCTGAAGATGCTGGTGGTCGGCAGCATCGTCACCGTCTGCTTGCCGGCGTTGATGACGTCCGCGTCCTCCTCGCCCTCCACGGGGAAGGGGCCGATGCCCAGCATGCCGTTCTCGCTCTGCAGCTGCACCGACACCCCTTCGGGGATGTGGTTCGCCACCAGCGTCGGGATGCCGATGCCGAGGTTGACGTAGAAGCCGTCCTGCAGCTCGCGCGCGGCGCGCGCGGCCATCTGGTCGCGGGTCCAGGCCATGTCAGTGGTTCTCCTTCAGGCCGCGCGGGGCCGCGTGGTGCGCTGCTCGATGCGCTTCTCGTAGCCCTCGGGCAGCACGATCATGCGCTTCACGAAGATGCCGGGCGTGACGACGTGGTCGGGGTCGATCCCGCCCGCCTCCACCAGGTGCTCCACCTGCGCCACGGTGACGCGCGCGGCGGTGGCCATCATCGGGTTGAAGTTGCGCGCGGTGCGCCGGTAGACGAGGTTGCCCTCCGTGTCGCCCTTCCAGGCGTGCACCAGCGCCAGATCGGCCATGATGCCGCGCTCCTGCACGTAGGTCTCGCCGTCGAACTCGGCGGTGGGCTTGCCCTCGGCCACCTTCGTGCCGACGCCCGTCTTGGTGTAGAAGGCGGGGATGCCGGCCCCTCCCGCGCGGATGCGCTCGGCCAGCGTGCCCTGCGGGTTGAACTCGATCTCCAGCTCGCCGGCCAGGAACTGGCGCGCGAACTCCGCGTTCTCGCCCACGTAGCTCGCGATCATGCGGCTGATCTGGCGGGTGCGCAGCAACTTGCCCAGGCCGACGTCGTCGATGCCCGCGTTGTTGGAGACGACGGTGAGGTTCCTGGCCCCGCTCTCCTTCACCGCGTCGATCAGCACGTCGGGGATGCCGCACAGGCCGAATCCGCCGGAGTGGATCACCATGCCGTCGCGCAGCAGGCCCGCCAGCGCCGCGGCCGCATCCGCATAGACCTTGCCCATGTCCCATCCCATCCCGGTTCCGATGGGGCGATGATTAGCGGCGCATGGCGGCTTGCGGAAGGGGCATGGCGAAGCTCCCCGGGGGTGGGTTGCGGCGTCACGGAACCGCCGCTATACGGCGCCTCACCTGTGGGGCCATAGCTCAGTTGGTAGAGCGCTTGAATGGCATTCAAGAGGTCGGCGGTTCGATTCCGCCTGGCTCCACCAGGTTTTTCCCCGATATGCCGCAGCAGCCGCGCCACTCCCCTGTCCCCTGCGCGATCCAGGCGCATGGCCGCCCCGCACGGGCGGCGGAAAAGCCGGCGCAAGCTCGGGCGCCGCGCGCGATCCGTGCTACTGCACCGCCATGGAGACCATGCCCCCCACCCCGCGCGCCATCCTCGTCGGCATCCAGTCGCCCGAGGTGGACGACGTCGCGCACGCGGCCAGCCTCGAGGAGTTCGGGCGCCTTGTGAAGACCCTGGGCTACGAGGTCGCCGGCACGGTGTCGCAGCGGCGCGAGGGCACGGGCGCGGCTTCCCTGCTGGGCAGCGGCAAGCTGGCGGAGCTGGCGGCGCTGACCGGCGGCACCGGCGTGGTCGCCTCCATGGCCC
>JALHNW010000284.1 GCA_022843345.1 Rubritepida sp.
CGCCGTGCCGCCCGCGACGGACAGGGCGATGCCGAGCGGAAGGACGAAGGCGCCGGCGGCGGAGACGGCGAGGTGCAGCCGCGCCAGCCGCGTGCCCGCCATCGCCGGCCAGGCGCGGTAGGCCAGGCCGAACAGCGCCATGGAGGCCCAGCCGAGCAGGGCCAGGTGGGCATGGACGGGCGCGAAGGCTAAGCCGTGCGCCACGCCCAGCCAGAGCCCCATCACGGACCCGGCGAGGAGCGACAGGACGGCCAGCACCAGGAAGCATGGGGCGAGGCCGGCCGCGCCCTCATGCGCGGGCGTCGGGGTGAATGTCATCGGGTGCGCCTCCGTGCCGCGGTGCCATGGAGCACCCCGGCAGGCGGCGCGCAATGACCTGCGTCACAGCTGCCCGGCGTAGCTCCGCGCGAGGATCGCGGCCTGCTGCCCGCGCTCCAGGCAGGCCATGCCGCTGGCCAGCAGCAGCCCGGCGGCGGCGACCATCAGCGCCGGCGCCGTGCCGATGCTGCTCCCCTGGGCGAAGAGGAAGCCGATGGCGCCCAGCACGAGGGCGAGACCGGAGAAGACGAGGACCAGACCGAAACGCTGCATGGCAGCACCTCCTGCGACAATTTTGAGCATGGGGGTGCAGCGTGGCGAAAAAGCGGCGGCGCCATGCCGATTGCGTGGCCCAGGCCCGCGTGGAAGTCTCGGCATCACGAGGAAGGACCCGACGATGACGCGCACCCTGCTGGCCGGATTGCTGGCCGCCACGCTTTCCGTGCCCGCCTTCGCGCAGGCGCCGCAGCCGCCGCTGCGCTGCGCGGTGGACGGCACCTTCGCCCCCCACGCCTTCCCCGATGGCCGCGGCGGCGTGCAGGGCTTCCAGGTGGACATGTTCCGCGAGGTGGCCCGCCGGCTGGGGCGCGAGCTGACGGTGGATTCCGCCTCCTTCTCCGGCCTCATCCCCGCGCTGAACGCCGGGCGCTACGACTTCCTCTGCGCCCCCGTGACGGTGACGCGCGAGCGCGCGGAAGCGCTGCTCTTCACCGAGGGCTACCTGTGGACGGCGCTGCAGTTCGGCATCCGCCGCGGCAGCGCGCCCATCCGCTCGGAGGAGGACCTGCGCGGCAAGACGGTCAGCGTGAACAAGGGCACGCCCTACGAGCAATGGGTGACGCGCAACGCCGAGCGGCTGAACCTCACCCTGCTGGCCTTCGACACCCAGCCCGACGCGGTGCAGGCGGTGATCGCCGGGCGGGCCTACGCCAACCTGTCGGGCAACACGGTGGTGCGGTACTCGGCCTCGCGCACGCCGCTGTTCGTGGCGGACTGGGTGCTGCCGGGCACGCAGCTGCACTGGGGCGCGCCGTTCCGCCGCGACTCGGGCGTGCTGCGCAACCAGGTGGAGGACGCGCTGGCCTGCATGAAGCGCGACGGCACCCTGGCGCGGATCAGCGAGCGCTGGTTCGGCGACCGGCCTGGGCCGGAGCAGGCGGAGAACATCGTCTTCCCCGGCTACGGCCCGCCCGACCTGCCGGGGCATGACGCGACGGCGCAGAACCCCGCCTGCGGGTGATGAATACTGTTATGACAGAAGCGCGGTGGCATTCAACATTAAAGACCATCAGCGAAATCTTCCGTCTGACGCGACAGCTTGAGGAATGGCATGGACGCCGCTTTTCGCCGGACGGCCATCTTCTAGGAAGTATCGGCGAGGTCGTTGGCGCAGCATTATTCGATTTGGATCTTCTCCCGCCCAGCAATCGCGGTCATGACGCTCGCTGGAAAGATAAGTTCGTCGAAATAAAATTGACGGCTGGCAAGAATGGTGTGGCAATCCGTCATGAACCGCAATACTTGATTGTCCTCCGGTTATCAGAAAACCGAGGTGTTGAAACAATTTACAATGGCCCAGGTGTGATTCCATGGAATGTTGCTTCGCAAAACGGACGACGTAACAAGCCAAGCAATGGGCAGTATCAAATTTCGCTTTCTAAACTAAAAACACTAGACGCCATAGTTTTATTAAAAGACCGAGTGCCCGAGCGTGCCGATGCGGCGCACTTGAAGGAGTTACTTGCCCAAGGGTTACAAAGCGAATGACCGGTTGGCACAGTTTCGCCGAGTCCTTCCTCAACGCCCGCGTCGCCGCCGAATACGCGCCGAAGATCATCGCCGGCATGGGGGTGACGGTGGCGCTGGCGGTCTGCGTCATCGCGGCCGGGCTCGTCGCCGGGCTGGCGCTGGCGGTGCTGCGGGCGATGGGGATCCGGCCGCTGAACTGGCTCCTCATCTTCGTGGTGGACGTGTTCCGCGCGGTGCCGCCGCTGGTGGTGATCGTGCTGCTGTATTTCGGGCTGCCGGCGGCGGGCGTCACCCTGCCCGGCTTCGCGGCCGCCTGGCTGGCGCTGTCCCTGGTGCTGATGGCCTTCGCGGAGGAAATCTTCTGGGGCGGCATCACCACGGTCCGCCAGGGGCAGTGGGAGGCGGCGCGGGCGCTCGGGCTGCGCTTCGCCCCGGTGTTCTTCCTCGTGGTGCTGCCGCAGGCGCTGCGCCTGGTCATCCCGCCGCTGGTGAACCGCACCATCGCCATCACCAAGGGCACGGCGCTGGCCTCGGTGGTCGCGGTGCCGGAGGTGCTGGGGGCGGCGCAGGCCGGCGTGTCCTTCTCGTTCAACCCCACGCCGCTGACGCTGGCGGCCGTGGCCTACCTCGCGCTGTTCCTGCCCGTGGTGGCGCTGGGGCGGTGGGTGGAGCGGCGCTGGCATGTTCGCTGACGCCTTCCTGAACCTGGACGTGCTGGCGGAGGCCTGGCCGCTGCTGCGGATGGGGCTGGTGCAGACGGTGCTGCTCTCCCTGCTGGTGGTCCCCGTCGGCCTGGGCGGAGGGCTGATCCTGGCGCTGCTGTCGCTGTCGCGCTCGCGCGCCCTGCGCTGGGTGGTGGCGGGGTGGGTGGACGTGTTCCGTGCGCTGCCGCCGCTGGTGCTGCTGGTGATGGTCTATGCCGGGCTGCCCTTCGCCGGCATCGAGGTCTCGGCCTGGGGGGCGGTGGCGATCGGCTTCTTCCTCAACACGGGGGCGTATTACGGGGAGATCCTGCGCGCGGGCATCGCCTCCGTGCCCGCGGGGCAGATGGAGGCGGCGCGTTCGCTGGGGCTGTCGCGCGGCCGCGCGCTGCGGCTGGTGGTGCTGCCCCAGGCCGTCCGCAACGTGCTGCCCGACCTGCTGAGCAACACGCTGGAGGTGGTGAAGCTCACCTCGCTCGCCGCCGTGGTGGCGCTGCCGGAGCTGCTGTTCCAGGCGCGCCAGGCGCAGAGCCTGTCCTACAACGCCACGCCCATCATGGCGGCGGCGGTGATCTACTTCCTGCTGCTGTGGCCGCTGGTGCGGCTGCTGTCGCGGCTGGAGAACCGGGCCGTGGCGTCACGGTAGCACCCGATCGGCGCGGGCAGCGGCCCGCGGCGTGAATCGCAGCTCAGCCCAAGGCGTCGCGGAACGCCGCCGTGTCGGGGTGCACCTCGAAGCGCGCCACCTTGGGGCCTTCCAGGGTGAAGACGTTGCACATGGCCGCCTGCACCTCCCGCCCCGTGGCGCGGGCGCGCCAGCGGCCCTCGGCCTGCACGGCCACGCGGGCGCCCTCCGTGATGCGATGGCGCTCGCGCACCTCCAGGATCTCCAGGTGGCTCGCCACCAGGGCGAAGAAGGCCAGCACCGCCTCCGGCCCCTCATGCGTGCCGGCCCAGGGGGTGACGCCCGGGGCGCCGTGCCACACCACCGTGG
>JALHNW010000285.1 GCA_022843345.1 Rubritepida sp.
TGGACACGGCGCATGGGCGGCGGGCCGCGCCGTGCGCGGCCGACCCGTGTGACGCTGCTTGCTCTGCGCGGCATCGGCCACCGCTTCCCCGGCGGGGTGCAGGCGCTGTCCGGCGTCTCGCTGGAGGTGGCGCGCGGCGAGGTGCTGTGCATCCTCGGCGCCTCGGGCTGCGGCAAGTCCACCTTGCTGCGGATCGTCGCCGGGCTGCTGGCGCCGTCCGAGGGCCGCGTGGAATGGCCCGCCGGGCGGCCCGCGCAGATCGGCTTCGTGTTCCAGGACGCCACGCTGATGCCCTGGGCCAGCGCGCTGGACAACGTGGCGCTGCCGCTGCGGATCGCCGGCATGGGGCGCGCCGAGCGCCACGCGCGGGCGGCCGCGGCGCTGGAGGCGCTGGGGCTGGCGGGGTTCGAGCGCGCCTTCCCCAGCACGCTGTCGGGCGGGATGCGGATGCGCGTGTCCATCGCCCGCGCCCTGGTGACCGACCCGCCGCTGCTGCTGATGGACGAGCCCTTCGCCGCGCTGGACGAGATCACGCGGGCGAAGCTCAACGACGACCTGCTGGCCGTGCGCGCGGCGCGCGGCACCACGGTGCTGTTCGTCACCCATTCCACGGCGGAAAGCGCGTACCTGGCCGACCGCGTGGCGGTGCTGGCGCCGCGGCCGGGGCGGCTTTCCGCGCTGCTGGATTTTCCCGAACTGCCACGCGGACGCCACGCGCGCAGCGAGCCGCCCTTCGCCGCCCGGCTGCGCGCGGCGGGCGACGCGCTGGAAGCGGCGGCGTGACGGAGCGCGCCCTGCCCGCCCTGGTGCTGCTGGCGCTGCTGGCGCTGTGGGAGGCGCTGGTGCGCTGGAACGGCGTGCCGCACTACGTCCTGCCCGGGCCGGTGGCGATCTGGGGCGCGCTGGTGGCGGACTGGCCGCTACTGTGGACCTCGCTGCTGGCGACGCTGCGGATCGCCCTGCTGGCGCTGCTGCTGGCGGTGGCGGGCGGGGTGGGGCTGGCGGTGATCCTCGCGCAGTCGCGCGTGCTGGAACGCGCGCTGTTCCCGCTGGCCGTGGTGCTGCAGGTGACGCCCATCGTCGCCATCGCGCCGCTGCTGCTGATCTGGGTGGACAGCGTGACGGTGGCGCTGCTGGTCTGCGCCTGGATCGTGGCCTTTTTCCCCATCCTGTCCAACACGGTGCTGGGGCTGAACAGCGCCGACCCCAACCTGCGGGACCTGTTCCGCCTGCACGGCGCCTCGCGCTGGCAGGCCTTGCTGTGGCTGCGGCTGCCCTCGGCGCTGCCCTTCTTCCTGGCGGGGCTGCGGGTGGCCGGCGGGCTGGCGCTGATCGGCGCGGTGGTGGCGGAATTCGTGGCCGGCGCGGGGGGCGCGGGGTCGGGGCTGGCCTTCCGCATCCTGGAGGCCGGCTACCAGCTGCGCATCCCGCGGATGTTCGCGGCCCTCGCGCTCATCTCGGCGGCGGGGATCGCGCTGTTCGCCCTCCTGGGTCTCGTGCAGCGGCTGGCGCTGCGGCGCTGGCACACCAGCGGCGGTTAGCGGTTGCAGGACGGCGCGCGCGCGCCCACCTTGCGCCGCATGAGCCCTTCCGATGACGCGATCCTCGCCGGCTTCTGGCGCGCCCTGGCCGCCTCGGGCTGGCACGGCCTGTCCATGCGCCAGGTGGCGGCGGAGGCCGGCACCGACATCGCCGCCCTGCGCCGCCGCTTCGCCGGCCCGCAGGACATGCTGCTGGCCCATGGGCGCCTGGCGGATGCCGCGGTGCTGGAAGGCACGGTGCCCGACCCCCTGGCCACCCCGCGCGACCGGCTGTTCGACGTGCTGATGCGCCGGGTGGACGAGATGCAGCGCCACCGCGCCGGCGTGGTGCGCCTGCTGGAGGACCTGCCGCGCGCGCCGCTGACCGCGCTGTTCCTGGCGCCGCACCTCTCCACCTCCATGGCGTGGATGCTGGAGGCGGCGGGGCTGGAGGCGAGCGGGCCGCGGGGCGCGGCGCGGGTGCAGGGGCTGGTGCTGGTGTGGCTGGCGACGATCCGCGCCTGGGAGGGCGACGAGAGCGCCGACCTGTCCCCCACCATGGCCGCGCTGGACCGCGCGCTGGACCAGGCGGAGCGCGCGGCGCGCTGGCTGCGGCTGGACGGGCCGGATGCGGAGCCGCCGGTGGTCGCGGATGCGGACGCGGCGGTGATGGCCGAGGCCGCGGCGCCATCGGACGCGGGTCCGGACGGGGCGCCGACCGAAGCCGTTTGACCGCCGGCCCCCGCCTCCTTAACCTACCGACAGGCCGATCTCCGGCCCAGGAGGGATGCGCGCGTGTCAGGCTTCAACATGGACGAGATGATGAAAAGCTTCGGGCAGATGAAGATGCCCGACATGTCGGCCTTCGCCGAGGCGCAGAAGCGCAACATGGAGGCGCTGGCCCACGCCAACCGCGTGGCGCTGGAAGGCGCGCAGGCGATCGCCAAGCGCAACATGGAGATCCTGCAGCAGTCGGTCGCCGACATGACGGAGGCGGCGCAGCGCATGGCGAGCGGCGAGGCCTCGCCCCAGGCGAAGGCGGCGCAGCAGGCCGAGGTGATGAAGACGGCCTACGAGCGCGCGGTGGCGAACATGAAGGAGATCGCCGACCTCATCCAGAAGAGCAACGGCGAGGCGGTGGGCGTGCTGAACAAGCGCTTCGCCGAGGCGATGGAAGAGGTGAAGCTGCTGGTGAAGACCCCCGGCTGAGCCGGGAAGGCGGCGCGGGGCACCTTGCGGCACCCCGCGCCCGTCATGACGCGGCCTCGGACCATCGTCCTCGCGGCATCGTCACGCGTCCGGATGATGCCATCCGGACGCTATCCGCCGTCAGCGGGCCAAGCGCAGGTTGTCGCCCCAGCCCTGGGTGCGGCCCTGCTCGGCCAGGCGGTTGCTTTCGAAGCGCGGCAGCGCCTCCAGCTCCTCGCGCGTCATCGCCAGCTCGGCCCGGCCGTTGCCCGCCTGCATGGTGATGCGGTCGAGCGGCACGATCGCCTCGCGCGTGCCCAGGCCCAGGAAGCCGCCCCACTCCACCACCGCGCCGCGCACCTGGCCCGAGGCGTCCAGCACCAGGTTGCGGACCTCGCCCGCGTCGCGGCCGTTGCGGCCCACCACGTTGGTGCCGATCAGGCGCTGGGCGTCCTCGCGCGACATGGCGGCGGCCGGCGAGGTGGTGGTGCGCTGCACGTTCGCGGCACCGCCCGCGGCGCCGGGCGCCATCGCGCCGGACTGCGCGTTGGCCACCGCCGGGGCCTGGCCCTGGAGGCTGCGGTCCTGCAGCCCGGCCTGGTTCTGACGGTCCTGGCCTTCCATCCGCACCTGCGGCTGGCCCGTCTGCTGCATGGTCACCTGCGGCTGGCCCTGCTGCTGCACGGTGACCTGGGGCTGCGCCTGCTCCACCCGCACCTGCGGCTGGGCCTGCTGCACCGTCACCCGCGGCTCGGGCTGGTTGATCGTCACCTGCGGGGGCGGCTGGACGATCGTCACCTGGGGCGGCGGCTGGTTGACCGTGATCTGCGGCGGCTGCTGCTGCACGGCGATCTGCGGCGCGCGCTGCTCCACCTGCACCTGCGTCTGGCCCATCGCCGTGCCGGCCGAGGCCGCGGCGGTGCCGCCCATGCCCGGCATCAGCGCGGCCATGGAATCGGCGGCCTCGCGCAGCTGGGTGGCGGCGCGCTGGCGGTCGGGCTGGTCGCCGCCCAGGGCCTGCAGCGCCTCGGCCAGCTCA
>JALHNW010000286.1 GCA_022843345.1 Rubritepida sp.
CGTCCATCCGGCGCGGTCGCGCGGCGAGGCCCAGCAGGCCCAGCGCCAGCAGGCCCAGCGCGGCGGGGGCGGGCACGGGGGTCGGCGCGTTCACCACGCGGATGAAGCCCTGCCCGGCGCCGAAGGGCGAATCCTCCACGAACAAGGCGAAGTCGTTGAAGCCGGGGTCGAGCGTCACGGCAAGGCGGCTGAACAGGCCGGAGGCGAAGGCGGCGTCCGGGTCGGACTCCGACGGCGCGCCCTGCGGGACGAGGGAGGACAGGAAGACCTCGAAGCCGTTGAGCACGAGGCGGAAGCGGTCGCCGGACAGGAAGGCGTCCGTCACCTCGATCGTGGTGGTGGTCCCGCCCGCGATGGCGAAGAAGGGGCTGCCGGGGGCGCCGCAGCCATCCGCCTCGCCGCCCGCCGCGCCGAAGCAGAAGGGCGTCCATGCACCGCCGATGGGCAGGAAGGTCGCCGCGCGCGCCGGCAGGGCGAGGGCGAGCAGGGCGAGGGCGAGGAACAGGCGGCGCATGACGCGTCTCCGGCTGGATCGGCCGGAGCTTGCCCGATGGGCAATGCCCGGCGCTACTGGTTTTCGAGGCCCGACAGGAAGGCGCCGAAGTCCCGCGCCTCGGAGAAGTTCTGGTACACGGAGGCGAAGCGGACATAGGCCACCTGGTCCACCTCGCGCAGCGCCTCCATCACCATCTCGCCGATGCGGCGCGAGGGGATCTCGGCCTCCGCCTCCATCTCCATGCGGCGCTGGATGGCGTTGACGATGCGCTCGATCCGCTCCTCCTCCACCGGGCGCTTGCGGCAGGCGATGCGCACGGAGCGCAGCAGCTTGTCCCGGTCGAAGGGCACGCGGCGGCCATCGGTCTTGAGCACGGTGAGGTCGCGCAGCTGCACCCGCTCGAAGGTGGTGAAGCGGTTGCCGCAGGCGGCGCAGAACCGCCGCCGCCGGATCGCCGAGGCGTCGTCGGACGGGCGCGAGTCCTTCACCTGGGTGTCCTCGTGGCCGCAATATGGACAGCGCATGGTTCAGGGCCTCGCTTGTGAAAGGGCGTCCAGCAGGGTTGCGGCCCGGTGGACGCGATGCTGGAGCGCGAGCGCGGCTTGCGCATCGCGCACGGCCCGGACCCAGGCGCCGAGGCCCAGGAACAGGCCCACCCAGCCAAGGCCGAGGCCGATCGCCCCGGAAATGCCACCGAAATCCCAGATGCCGAGGATCAGGCCGAACGCCGAGAGGCCAACCTCGCCGAGGCCAGGGGAAGGTCCTCGCCCGGCCACAAGGCCGGCGGCGAAGGCGTCGAGGCGCCGCAGTTCGCGCACCCATCCGCGCAGCCACGCCGCGTCCACTGACGCAGGCTGCGCCGCCTCCACCTCGAAGCGACGCAGCAGCGCTTCCGCCGCGACGACGTCCATCGGATCGGATGTCATTCGCCCCGACGGGCCAGCCCTTCCTCGACGCGGCGCAGGGCGGCCGCGGTTTCCCCGGACAAGGCGCGGCTTTCGCGGGCCATTGCACGGCGCGACATGACCAGCCCGGCCACGCGCGCGGCCATGTAGGCCAGCGACACCCCCGCGAGCAGCACGACGGGAGACGACAACAGCACCGCGCCCGCCCACATCATCACGAGGCCGAGCACGGCGAGCAGGACGCTGCCCTCGACCACCATCGTCGGCAGCACGGAAGCCTGTCCAGGAATGGGCAGCGCGGGTTTCATGGCGCAGACTATGGGGACGGCGCCGTGCCCGCCGCAACCCTCAATACACCGGGAACCGCGCACAGAGCGCCTTCACCTCGGCCGCCACCTGCTTCTCCACCGCCTCGTTCGCCTCGGGCGCGTTGGCCTTGGCCAGCCCGTCCAGCACGCGGCCGATCATGCGGCCCACCTCGCGGAACTCCGCCTCGCCGAAGCCGCGCGTGGTGGCGGCCGGCGTGCCCAGGCGGATGCCCGACGTGACCATCGGCTTGGCGGGGTCGAAGGGGATGGCGTTCTTGTTGCAGGTCAGGTGCGCGCGGCCCAGCGCGGCCTCGGCCGCCTTGCCCGTCAGCCCCTTGGGGCGCAGGTCCACCAGCATCAGGTGGCTGTCCGTCCCGCCCGAGACGATGGCCAGCCCCTGCCCCACCAGCTCGTCCGCCAGGGCGCGCGCATTGGCCACCACCTGCTTCGCGTAGGCGCGGAAATCCGGCCGCAGCGCCTCGCCGAAGGCCACCGCCTTGGCGGCGATGACGTGCATCAGCGGCCCGCCCTGCAGGCCCGGGAACATGGCGGAGTTGATCTTCTTCGCCAGCGCCTCGTCATCCGTCAGCACCAGCCCGCCGCGCGGGCCGCGCAGCGTCTTGTGGGTGGTCGTCGTGGTCACGTGCGCGTGCGGCACCGGGCTGGGATAGGCGCCCGCCGCCACCAGCCCGGCGTAGTGCGCCATGTCCACCATCAGCACCGCACCCACCTCGTCCGCCACGCGGCGGAAGCGCGCCCAGTCGATCTGGCGCGAATAGGCGGAGCCGCCGGCGATGATCATCTTCGGCCGGTGCTCGCGCGCCAGGCGCTCCATCGCCTCGTAGTCCAGCAGCCCGTCCTCGGCGCGCACGCCGTAGGAGATCGGGCGGAACCACTTGCCGGAGAAGTTCACCGGCGCGCCATGCGTCAGGTGCCCGCCGGCCGCCAGGTCCATCGCCAGGAAGGCGTCGCCCGGCTGCAGCACGGCGAAGAACACGGCGAGGTTCGCGCTGGCGCCGCTGTGCGGCTGCACGTTGGCGAAGGCGCAGCCGAAGAGCTGCTTCGCGCGCTCGATCGCCAGCGTCTCCGCCACGTCAACGTATTCGCAGCCGCCGTAGTAGCGCCGGCCCGGATAGCCTTCCGCGTACTTGTTGGTCAGCACGCTCCCCTGCGCCTCCAGCACGGCGCGCGAGACGATGTTCTCGGAGGCGATCAGCTCGATGCCGTCCTGCTGGCGGACCAGCTCGTCCTGCACGCAGGCGGCCAGCGCGGGGTCGGCCTCCGCCAGGCCGGCCTGGAAGAAGCGGGCGGGGAGGAAACGGGCGGTGCTCTCGTTCATCGCGGGGGGCCTTCCGGAAGCTGGGGGGCGATTATCAGGCCAGCGCCGTGGGCGCCAGCTTGTCCAGGCGGCGCCCGTGGCGCCCGCCCTCGAATTCGGTGGCGAGGAAGGCGCGCAGCGCGTCCATCGCCACCTCCTCGCCGGTGGTGCGGGCACCGAAGCAGGCCACGTTGGCGTCGTTGTGCAGGCGCGTCAGCCGCGCCTCGGTGGCGTCATGCAGCACCGCGGCGCGGATGGCCGCGTGGCGGTTGGCGGCGATGGCCATGCCGATGCCCGTGCCGCAGCACAGCACGCCGAAGCGCGCCTCGCCCGCCGCCACCTTCCCCGCCACGGCATGGGCGAAGTCCGGGTAGTCGCAGGAGGCGCCGTCATGCGTGCCGGCATCCAGCACCTGGTGGCCGGCGGCCTCCAGCGTGGCGAGGAGGCTGCGCTTGAGCGGCAGCCCGGCATGGTCGGAGCCGATGGCGATGATCATGCCCCCCATGTAGCACGCCGTGCGCCCTGCACACCCGGCCCGCGCTCATGGGAGCCTTGCGGGGAAGCCCGCCGGCCGCCTCATCCCGCCTCCCCCTCCAGCAGCCGCTTCTTCGCCGGCACGCCCCAGCGATAGCCGGTCAGCGACCCATCCGCGCCGATCACCCGGTGGCAGGGCACCGCCAGCGCCACCGGGTTCCGCGCGCAGGCGCGGGCGACGGC
>JALHNW010000287.1 GCA_022843345.1 Rubritepida sp.
GCTCTTCCGATCTGGGTGGGTCCGAAGCGCGCCCGCCCGCCCGCCTGGCGCCCGGCGGATTGGGAGCGGGTGGACGTGGTCTGCGTCTCGCACGCGCATTGGGACCACATGGACGGACCGTCCCTGCGCGAGCTGCACCGCCGCTTCCAGCCATTGGTGCTGACCGGGCTGGGCAACCGCGCCAACCTGCTGCGCGAAGGCATCCTGGACTGCGTGGAACTCGACTGGGGGCAGTCGCATCCCCTCCCCGGCGGGCACCGCGCGACCTTCGTGCCGATGCGCCATTTCTCCACCCGCTGGGGCCATGACCGGGCGATGGCGCTGTGGGGCGGCTTCGCGCTGGAATTGGCCGGTGGCGGGCGCATCCTGCATTGCGGCGACACCGCCTGGGGCGAGCACCTGGCGGCGATCGGCGCGCATTTCGGCGGCTTCGACGCGGCGATGATCCCCATCGGCGCCTGCGAGCCGGCCTGGTTCATGCAGACCGTCCACATCGGCCCCGAGCAGGCGGTGGAGGCGCAGCGGGCGCTGCGTGCCCGCACGGCGCTGGCCATGCACCACGGCACCTTCAAGCTGACGCGCGAGCCGATGGACGACCCGCCCAGGCGCCTGCTGGCCGCCCGCGGCGACCAGGATTTCCGGGTGCCCGCCTTCGGCGAGACGGTGCTGGTGCCGCTTCAGAAGCCGTAGAGCGCGGCCGGGTTGTCCACCAGCACGCGCCGCCAGTCGCCGTCGGTCCAGTCGTGCAGCCAGTCCAGCAAGGTGCCGTCATCCAGCATCTCCGCCTCGGTCCGGAAGCCGGTATGCGGCCAGTCGGTGCCCCAGACGCAACGCCCGGGCGCGGCGGCCAGCAGGGCGCGGGCGAGCGGCGCCACGTCGCCGTAGGGCGGGCTGGAGGCGCGGTAGCCGGACAGCTTCACCCAGGCGCGCCCCGTGTCCAGCAGGCGCAGCGCTGCGCGCATGGCGGGGCTGCCGGCGCCGTCGCGGGCCTTGGCGCCGCCCAAGTGGTCCAGCACCACCGGCACCGGCAGGGCCGCGAGGCGGTCGGCCAGCGCCGGCAGGTCGTTCGTGAACACCTGGATGTGCCAGCCCAGCGGCGCGATGCGCCTGGCCAGCGCCTCCAGCGCATCCAGCGGCGCGCCGTTGCCGGACACGGCGTTGAAGCGCACCCCCACCGCGCCGCCGCGCGAGAGGGCCGGCAGGTCGGCGGCGTCGTCCACCACCACCACGGCGCGGGAGGCGGCGGGGCCGAGGCGCTGGACGGCGTCCATCGTCACCGCGTTGTCCGTGCCCGAGACGCTGGCGGTGACGATCACGCGGCGCTCCAGCCCCAGCGTCGCGGCCATGTCCTCGTAGTGCCGCACGCTCGCCTCGGGCGGGGTGTAGGGCCGGTTCGCGTCCAGCGGAAAGCGGCCGTAGGGGCCGAAGACGTGGAAGTGGCAGTCGCATGCGCCTGGCGGCGCGCGGTGGCGCGGCGGGGTGGTGCGGGGCTTGGCGGGGGCGCAGTCGGGGGTCATCCTGCCCGCATTCTCAAGGAGGAAGCGCATGACGGGCAAGGTGGCGGTGGTGACGGGCGCGGGGACGGGCATCGGCCGGGCGGTGGCGGTGACGCTGCTGAAGGCGGGCTACCGCGTGGCGCTGGCCGGCCGGCGCGCCGAGCCGCTGGAGGAGACGGCGCAGTTGGGCGGCGGCGAGGCGCTGTGCGTGCCGACCGACGTGGCCGACGCCGGGTCGGTCGCGGCGCTCTTCGCCGCCGTGGAGGGCAAGTGGGGCCGGCTGGACCTGCTGTTCAACAACGCCGGGCTGAACGCCCCGGGCGTGCCCTTCGACGAGCTGCCGCTGGAGAAGTGGCGCGAGATCGTGGACGTGAACCTCACCGGTTCCTTCCTCTGCGCCCAGCACGCCTTCCGGATGATGAAGGCCCAGTCGCCACAGGGTGGGCGGATCATCAACAACGGCTCGATCAGCGCGCACGCCCCGCGGCCGGACAGCGCGCCCTACACCGCCACCAAGCACGCCATCACGGGGCTGACCAAGTCCCTGGCGCTGGACGGGCGGGGCTTCGGCATCGCGGCGGGCCAGGTGGACATCGGCAATGCCGCCACGCCGATGACGCAGCGCATGCAGAAGGGCGTGAAGCAGGCCAACCGCGAGATCAAGGTGGAGCCCACCATGGACGTGCAGAACGTGGCCGACGCCGTGCTGTTCATGGATGGCCGCACGGCGGAGGCCAACGTGCTGTTCATGACGATCAAGGCGACGGAGATGCCCTTCGAGGGCCGCGGCTAAGGCTGCGCGGCCGATGGACGCCCCGGGCTACGTCCTCCGACGATCGGGCGCGCTCAGGCGCGCTTCCTCGCCGGCTGCGCGAAGTCCAGCGCGGCCAGCAGCGCCTCGGCCCCCTTCGTCGCCTGCATGATGCGGGCGCGCAGCGGGTCGCGCGGCGCGGGGGGCGTGCGCGCCAGCAGGTCGCGGATGGCGGCGTCCCTTGCCGCCTCCGAGGATGAATCCAGGGAAGCCATGATGCGCAGTGAACGCCCCCGCGACCGTGACGGTTGCGCTACCGCCCGGTGAAGGACGCGTCACGCTTGCCCAGCATCGCCGCCACCGCCTCCCGGTGGTCCTCCGTCTCCTGCGCGATGGCCTGGTAGGCGGCGCTCAGCTCCAGCAGCGAGGGCAGCGACATGTGCTGCCCCTCGCGCAGCAGGCGCTTGGTCATCCGCAGGACGGTGGGCGGGTTGCGGGTGATGCGCGCGGCGAGCGCCCGGGCCGCCGGCAGCAGCTCCCCATGCGGCACGACGCGCGAGACCAGCCGGGCCTCCAGCGCCTGGTTCGCATCCAGCGGGTCGCCGGTGAAGGACATCTCGGCGGCCACCGACAGGCCGACGGCGCGCGGCAGCAGCCAGGCGCCGCCATCGCCCGGCACGATGCCGACGCGCACGAAGGATTCCGCGAAGACCGCCTTCTCGGACGCGATGCGGATATCGCACATGCAGGCGAGGTCCAGCCCCGCGCCGATGGCGGGGCCGTTCACCGCGGCGATCGTCGGCACGTCCAGCTCCCACAGGGCCAGCGGGATGCGCTGGATGCCCTGGCGGTAGTTCTCGCGCATCCGGGCCGGCCCGTCGGCCTCCATGATGCCGGTCCGGTCGCGCATGCCCTTCAGGTCGCCCCCGGCGCAGAAGGCCGGGTCGGCGCCGGTGACGATTACGCAGCGCACGCTGGCGTCGCGCGCGATGCGCCGGCAGGCGGCCTCCACCTCCTCGCAATCGGCGAAGGAGGAGATGGCGTTGCGCCGCCCGGGCGCGTCCAGCGTCAGGATGGCGAGGTGGCCGTCCTGCTCGATCCTCAGGAAGCTCATGCGCCCGTCTCCGTCACGTCGCGGGCGGTGAGTTCCGCCCAGAATCGCTCGCCGCCCCAGCCCATCGCGGTGCGGCCCAGCTCGGCGGCCCAGGCGCGCTCGGTGCCGCCCTCCTCGCGCCAGGACCACAGGCGGCGGGTGAGGTGGTGCAGGCCGTGATCCTCGGTGATGCCGATGGCGGCGAAGACCTGGTGGACCGTGGCCGCACCCAGCGTCGCCGCCTCGCCGGCGACGACCTTGGCGCAGGCGATCTCGAACGCCGCGCCGTCCAGGCCGCGCGAATCGGCGGCGCGGGCGGCGGTGGCGACGGCCACGGAAGCGGCCGCGACCTCGGCCGCGGTGGCTGCAAGCTGCTGCTGCAACGCCTGGAACTTGCCGATCGG
>JALHNW010000288.1 GCA_022843345.1 Rubritepida sp.
CGGTCCATCCTGCTCGCGGCACGCGGCGCCAACGCGGTGCTGGCCGCGGAGATCGAGGGCGCCGTCGCCGCCATAGACCGCCGCCTGGCCCTGCGCCGCGCCGCCGAGACGGCGTTCCAGGGGCTCTCGCTCGGCTCGGTGCTGCTGCTGGCGGCGCTCGGGCTGGCCGTGACCTTCGGCGTCATGGGCATCATCAACATGGCGCATGGCGAGTTCGTGATGATCGGCGCCTACACCACCGTGGTGGTGCAGGAGGCGCTGCGCGCCTCGCCCGCCATGGCGCCCTGGGCGCTGCCGCTCGCCATCCCCGCCGCCTTCCTGGTCACCGCCGCCCTGGGTGCGGCGATGGAGCGCGGCCTGATCCGCCACCTCTACGGCCGCCCGCTGGAAACCCTGCTGCTGACCTTCGGCGTCGGCATGGTGCTCCAGCAGGCGGTGCGCCTCATCTTCGGCGCGCAGAACCGCGAGGTGATCTCGCCCGCCTGGATGCAGGGCACGCTCCTGCTGCCCTTCGACGTGCCGGTGACGCAGAACCGGCTGTGGATCATCCTGTTCTCGCTTTCCGTGCTGCTGCTGACCTTCGCCGCCATCCGGCTGACGCGCTTCGGGCTGGAGATGCGCGCCGTGGTGCAGAACCGGCGCATCGCCGCCACCATGGGCATCCGCACGGGCCGCGTGGACGCGATGACCTTCGCCTTCGGCTCCGGCATCGCGGGCCTGGCCGGCGTGGCGCTGAGCCAGATCGACAACGTCTCGCCCAACCTGGGCACCGGCTACATCATAGACAGCTTCATGGTGGTGGTGTTCGGCGGCGTGGGCTCGCTGCTGGGCACGCTGATCGGCGCCTTCACGCTGGGCCTCGTCAACAAGCTGCTGGAGCCCTGGGCGGGGGCGGTGCTGGCCAAGGTGGCGGTGCTGGTGGGCATCATGCTGTTCATCCAGCGCCGGCCCAAGGGCCTCTTCGCTCTCAAGGGCCGGGCGGCGGACCAGTGAGGCGCTCCATCATCGCCATCATCGCGGTCCTCGCGCTGGTGCCGCTGCTGAACCTGCTGCCGGCAGGCCACCCGCTGCACGCCTCCGACTTCGTGGTGAGCATCGTCGGCAAGTGGATCTGCTACGCCATCCTGGCACTCGCGCTGGACCTCGCCTGGGGCTACGCGGGCATTCTGTCGCTGGGGCATGGCGCGTTCTTCGCGCTGGGCGGCTACGCGATCGGGATGCACCTGATGCGGCTGATCGGGCCGCGCGGCGTGTATGGCCACCCGGTGCTGCCGGACTTCATGGTGTTCTTGGGGTATCAGGAATTGCCGTGGTTCTGGTGGGGCTTCTCCTCGTTCCCCTTCGCGCTGGCGATGGCGCTGCTGGTGCCGGCCTTGCTCGCCTTCGTCGTCGGCTGGCTGGCCTTCCGGTCGCGCATCACGGGCGTGTATCTCTCCATCATCACCCAGGCGATGACCTACGCGCTGATGCTGGCCTTCTTCCGCAACGACATGGGCTTCGGCGGCAACAACGGCTTCACCGACTTCAAGGAGCTGCTCGGCATGCCGCTCAACCAGGGATCGACGCGCGCGCTGCTCTACGTCGCCGCCCTCGCCGTGCTGACGGGCGCCTTTTGGATGTCGGCGGCGATGACGCGCACGAAGTTCGGCCGGGTCCTGACGGCGATCCGCGACGGCGAATCCCGCGTGCGGTTCCTGGGCTACGACACGCTGCGCCACAAGCTCTTCGTCTTCGTGCTCTCCGCTATGATGGCGGGGTTGGCGGGCGCGCTCTACGTGCCGATCGTGGGCATCATCAACCCGGGCGAGTTCTCGCCGGCCAACTCGATCGAGGCGGTGGTGTGGGTCGCCTTCGGCGGGCGCGGCACGCTGGTGGGCGCGGTGCTGGGCGCCTTCTCGGTCAACGCGCTGAAGACCTGGCTGACCTCGGTGGCGCCCGACCTGTGGCTGATCGCGCTCGGGCTGCTGTTCATCGCCGTGCCGCTGCTGCTGCCGCGCGGGCTGGTTGGGCTGATGCGGCGATGAGCGAGGTGCCCGATCGCGGAGCGGAGCGTGGCGTGAATCGGCCGCCCGGCGACTCGGGCCTGTATCTCGACGGCGTCACCGTCCGCTTCGACGGCTTCCGCGCGCTCAACGCCCTCTCGCTCCTCGTCGAGCCGGGCGAGCTGCGCGCCGTGATCGGCCCCAACGGCGCGGGCAAGACGACGATGATGGACGTCATCACCGGCAAGACCCGCCCCGCCGAGGGCGTCGTCCGCTTCGCCGGCCGCGACCTGACGCGGATGGACGAGAGCGCCATCGCCAACCTTGGCATCGGCCGCAAGTTCCAGAAGCCCACCGTCTTCGACGCGCTTTCCGTCTTCGAGAACCTGGAGCTGGCGCTCAAGGCCCCGCGCGGCCCCATCGCCTGCCTGCGCTGGGTTCTGGCGGGCGCGGCGCGCGACGCCATCCTCGCCACCGCGCAGCGCATCGGGCTGGAGGCGCGGGTGCACGACAAGGCCGGGCTCCTCTCCCACGGCCAGCGGCAATGGCTGGAAATCGGCATGCTGCTGATGCAGGACCCCCAGCTCCTCCTCGTGGACGAGCCCGTTGCCGGCATGACCGACCACGAGACGGCGCAGACCGCGGAACTCCTGGCCGGCATCGCCGGCGGCGCGCGCTCGGTGGTGGTGGTGGAGCACGACCTCGACTTCGTGCGCGCACTCGGCTGCCGCGTCACCGTGCTGCATGAGGGAACAATGCTGTCCGAGGGCAGCATAGACCACGTGCAGGCCGATCCGCGCGTCGTAGACGTCTACCTGGGGCGCTGAGCGATGCTGGCGGTTTCCGACCTCACCCTTTCCTACGGCGCCTCGCTCTGCCTGCGCGGCGTCTCGCTGGCGGTCCGGCCGGGCGAGGTGCACGCGGTGCTGGGGCGCAACGGCGTCGGCAAGTCCTCGCTGCTGCGCGCGATCATGGGGCTGGAGCGCGTCTCGGGCGGGGGCATTTCTTGGGAAGGGCGCGACGTCACGCGGCTGAACCCGGCCGACCGGGCGCGCGCCCGCATCGGCTACGTGCCGCAGGGGCGCGAGATCTTCCCCTTCCTGAGCGTGCAGGAGAACCTGGAGACGGCGCTGGCCGCCGCCCCGCGCGGCAGCGGCGTGCCGGGCGAGGTGTTCGACCTGTTCCCCATCCTGCGCTCCTTCCTGCGCCGGCGCGGGGGCGACCTGTCGGGCGGGCAGCAGCAGCAGCTCGCCATCGCCCGCGCGCTGACGGCACGTCCGCGCCTGCTGATCCTGGACGAGCCGACGGAGGGCATCCAGCCCAACGTCATCAAGGACATCGGCCGCGTGATCCGGCACCTGGCGAAGGATCGCGGCTTCGCGGTGGTGCTGGTCGAGCAGTATTTCGACTGGGCGCGCGAGCTGGCCGACCACATCAGCGTGATGGTCCGCGGCGAGGTGGCGCTGGCCGGCGCCACCGCCGAGCTGGAGACCGAGGCGGTGCGCCGCCTGCTTACGGTCTGAAGCCCACCGGCACCTCGGGGGCGGCGCGGGCGATCTCCTCGACGATGCCACCGGTCACCAGCGCGGCATTGGGCAGGCTGCCGGGGAACTCGAGCCGCTGGCGGGGGGTGGGCTGCGCGTCGCGGAAGACCGGCGGGCCGAGCGCGGGTTCCTCGCCGCGCGACAGCCGGCGCGCGGCGTCCACCAACGCCGCGATGGCCGGCGGCCCGCCCGATTCCGGGC
>JALHNW010000289.1 GCA_022843345.1 Rubritepida sp.
CGTCCAGCCCCGCCTCCACCGCCAGCGCCGCGGCGCGGCCGAAGGTGGCGGCGAGCGGCGCGACCTCGTGCGTCTCCAGCGCGCGCGGCGTGGCGTGGTCCTTCTGGCCCCCATGCGTCCAGATCTGCCCCGGCGCCTGTACCGCGGAAGGCGCGACCGGCTGCGCGCCGCCGAGGAAATCCCCGTGCGAGATGCGCCCTACATGCATCAGCTGCACGAAGAGGCGCCCGCCATTGGCCTTCACCGCCGTGGCGACGCCGCGCCAGCCTTCCTGCGTGCGGGCGTCGTACAGGCCGGGGATGTCGATGTAGCCGTGGCCGGAGGGGTCGGGCGTCGTGCCCTCGGTGATGATGAGGCCGGCGGAGGCGCGCTGGGCGTAGTACTCGGCGTTCAGCGCGTTGGGCACGCCGCCGGGCGAGCGGTTGCGCGTCATCGGCGCCATGGCGATGCGGCTGGGCAGGGCCAGCGCGCCCAGCGTGATGGGGGAGAAGAGGTCGGTCATGGTCGCGTCCTTGGTCCCGGGAAGGGGTCGTGACCGAGGTGGTGACGATGGGCGGGATGGGGAAATGGCCGCCGGTGATGGCGGTCATTTCCCCGGCCGGGGGTTCAGCCCTCGCCCTGCGCCTTCGTGAACGCCGCCTCGCCGTCGAAGCGCTGGAGCTTCTCGATGTGCATCCAGCGGTGCTGGCGGCCGATGCGCGACAGCAGGTCGGTGATCTCGGCCACCGCGTCGCCCTTCGGCGGCTCGCGGAACATGAAGCGGGCGCGGAAATGGTCCACCAGGAAGGTGTTGCCCCCCATCTCCGGCCACACCTGCGCCCCGCGCGAGGAGATCATCTTCAGGTCGAAGGCCGAGCCCTCGGCGGCGTGCTGAAGGGTGATGCCGATGGCGTGCGGGTCGCGCTCGCTTTCCACGAACACGTCCACCCCCACCAGCTCGCGCGTGCTCGCCGCCTTGTACCAGGTGATGGCGGGCCACTTCTTCATGGCGATCGGGCGGTACTCGCGCGTCGGCACCTTGTCGCTCTCGCGGCCCAGGTTGGCGATGACGCGCGCGACGTAGGCATCGGTCCCCACGCCCTCCACGCCCTCGGGCGCGATGTCGCCCGTCAGGTCGCGCCCCTCCTCCAGCGTGATGTAGAGCGCGTGCTCCACCTTCGCCGCGGTGGCGAAGTCGCCGATGTGGCGCAGCATCATGACGGCGGAAAGCAGCAGCGCCGTCGGGTTCGCCAGGTTCCTGCCTGCGATCTGCGGGGCCGAGCCGTGGACGGCCTCGAACATCGCCACCCCGTCGCCCAGATTCGCGCTCGGCGCCACGCCCAGCCCGCCGACGAGGCCGGCGGCGAGGTCGCTCAGGATGTCGCCGTTCATGTTGGTCATCACCACCACGTCGAACTGCTCGGGGCGGATGACCATCTGGTGGGCGCAGTTGTCCACGATCATGTGCTCGTGGCCCAGGGCCGGGTGGCCCTTCAGCACGCGCTCGCCCACGCGCTTCATCATGCCCTCGGTGAGCTTCATGATGTTGGCCTTGGTGGCCACGGTGACGCGCGTGCGCCCCTCGGACTCAGCCAGCGCCGCCGCCAGCTCGCAGATGCGCTCGCAGCCGACTTCCGTGATCAGCTTCAGGCACTGCGCCACGCCGGGCGTCTGCATGTGCTCCACGCCGGCGTAGAGGTCCTCCACGTTCTCGCGCACCACCACGAAGTCGATGCCGCGGCCGGCGAAGGGGGTGCGGATGCCCGGGATCTCGCGCACGGGGCGGATGTTGCCGTACATCTCGAAGACCTTGCGGAGCGTGACGTTGGCGGATTTCTCGCCATGCCCCACCGGCGTCTCCAGCGGGCCCTTCAGCGCCACGCCGTTGCGGGCGATGCTGTCCAGCGTCTCCTTCGGCGCGCCCGAGCCGATGCCCTTGCGGAAGGCCTCGGCGCCGGCCATCGCCTCCTCCCACTCGATGCGCGCGCCGGCGGCCTCCAGCACCTGGCGCGTGGCGCGCAGCACCTCGGGCCCGATGCCGTCGCCGGGGATGGCGGTGACCTTGGTGCGGGTGGTGGTGGCGCTGCCGTCCATGGGGGATGCTCCTGTTCGCGGCGCCGATATGCGCGCCCCGCGTGTGGGAAGCAAGATTGCCGTGGCGTAATGCCCGGCATGGCGCCATGCGCGGCTCACGCGGCGGCCCCCCGCGTCTTCCACAGGCTGAGCAGCACCGAGCCGCCGATGAGCGCCAGCGTGACGGACAGGCTCCACTCCGGCGGCATCTTGCCCCAGAGCTGGGCCGCGAAGATCTTGCCGCCGATGAACACCAGCGTCAGCGCCAGCCCGTACTTCAGGTAGCGGAAGCGGTGGATCATGGCGGCCAGCGCGAAGTACAGCGCCCGCAGCCCCAGGATGGCGAAGATGTTGGAGGTGTACACGATGAAGGGGTCCGTCGTGATGGCGAAGATCGCCGGCACGCTGTCCACCGCGAAGACCAGGTCAGCCACCTCCACCAGCACCAGGGCCAGCATCAGCGGGGTCAGCCAGGTCCTCACCTTCCCCGTCGCCGGGTCGGGCAGGCGCACCAGGAAGCGCTCGCCGTGCAGCTCGTTCGTCACGTTGAAGCGGCGCTTCATGAAGCGCAGCACCGGGTTGTCCTGCACCGAGGGGATGTGGTCCACCATCCACAGCATCTTGATGCCGGTGAACACCAGGAAGGCCGCGAAGACATAGAGCACCCAGGAGAACTGGGTGACGATGGCCGCCCCCAGCCCGATCATGATCGCGCGCAGCACGATCACGCCCAGGATGCCCCAGAACAGCACCCGGTGCTGGTACAGCCGCGGGATGGCAAAGTAGGTGAAGATCAGCGCGATGACGAAGACGTTGTCCAGCGCCAGCGACTTCTCCACCAGGAAGCCCGTCAGGTACTCCATGCCGCTCTGCCGGCCCATGTACCACCACACCCAGGCGCCGAAGAGCAGCGCCACGCCGATGTAGCCGGCCGACAGCCACAGGCTTTCCGCCACCGGGATCTCGCGCGCCTTGCGGTGCAGCACGCCGAGGTCGAAGGCCAGCAGGGCGGCGACGATGCCGATGAAGGCCCACCACATCCAGCCGGGATGGCCGAGGAACTGGCCGAACAACAGGGATTCCACGCGCGCGCTCCGTGCCTTGCGCGAGGCGCCGACATGGCCGGGAATGGCCAGAGGGGCCCGGATCGCTCGCTCCGGGGCAGGTAACGCGCGCGGGGCCCGGGCGGCAGGGGCGCGCGCCGCGTGGCGTGCGGAAGCGCACGCCCTGCGCCGCGCCCCATTGCCGCGGCCCGGCGGCGCGCACATGTGCAGGGGGCCGGTCCGGGCCCCTCTGGCGCCGCCCCACCCTTCCGGGCGGCCGCGATGTCGGACCTCAACCCACGCGCCCGCCGGGTGCGCGCCTTGAGGAGGCTCCATCCATGAGCGAAACCGCGATCCCCCGCCTCTTCCCCTCGCGGCTTGCCCTGCGCGCCCCCCGCGCGGGCGGGCCCGGGCCGGCGATCCCGCCCAGGCTGCTGCTGCCGCGGCTGTGGATCGAGCAGGCGCTGCTCGACCGCCGCCTCGCCCAGGAATGCGCCCGCCCCCGCCCGGACGACGCCCTGCTGCAGAGCACGCGTGCCGTGCTGGTGCGGCTGCTCGGCCCGGTGGCCGACCCGATGATCCGGCGCGCCGTTCAGTCGGCCGGCAGCGCGGCCGAGTTCC
>JALHNW010000290.1 GCA_022843345.1 Rubritepida sp.
CGCGATCCTCGGCCAGCCGGTGGTGGCGGAGAACCGGCCGGGCGCCAACGGCGCGGTGGCGGCGCTGGCGCTGGCCCGCGCGACGCCGGACGGGCACGTGATGCTGACCGGTTCGATCGGCGTCTTCGCCATCAACGCGGCGCTGCGGCCCAACCTGCCCTACGACCCGGTGCGCGACTTCGCGCCCGTCACCCTGGCGGTGACGACGCCCAACGTGCTGGTGGCCAACCCGGAGAAGATGCCGGCGCGCGACTTCGCGGGCTTCGCCGAATGGCTGAAGGCGAATGGCGCGCGGGCCTCCTACTCCACCTCCGGCGTCGGCTCGTCCGAGCACCTGACGATGGAGTTGCTGAAGCTGCGCCTGCGGGCGGATGCCCAGCACATCCCCTACCAGGGGGGTGCGGCGGCCTCCACCGCGCTGATCGCGGGCGACGTGCAGATGACCTTCCAGAACCTCGGCACGGTGGCGCCGCACATCGCCGCCGGCCGGCTGCGCGCGTTGATGGTGACGAGTGCCCAGCGCAACCCCACCATCCCCGACGTGCCGACGGCGGCCGAATGCGGCGTGCCGGACTTCGTCGTGACCTCCTGGCAGGCGGTGATGGCGCCCGCCGCCACGCCCGCCCCCGTGCTGGCGCGCCTGGAGGCCGCCTGCATCGAGGCGCTGCGCCACCCGGAAAGCACCCAGCGCCTGACGGGGATCGGCTTCGACGTGGTGGCGTCCAGCGCCGCCGACTACCGGCGCTTCCAGGTGGCGGAGCTGGCGCGGTGGCGCGAGGTGGTGCGGGCCGCGGAGATCCGTGCCGAGTAGCGTGCCGCCGCATTTGATCCATCGCAAAGCCGCGCTTGCGCCCCCGCAAGGCGGCGCCGGGCATCCCGGCGTAGGACTCCTTCCGCGCAACGAACACATCTGGAAAGGCGCGGAAGCAATGAGGAAGTCGGTACTGCTGGCGGCTGGTCTGCTGGCCCTGGGGGCGGGCGCCGCCACGGCGCAGGTGCAGGAAGCGCCGCGCGGCAAGCGTGCGGGGGATTTCGTGGTGGGGCTCGGCGCCGTCGGCGTGCTGCCCACCAATGGCGGCAACGTGCCGGTGATCGGCGGCACGCCGCAGGCGTCCAACAGCGCCTCGCCGCAGCTGGACTTCTCCTACTTCTTCACGCCGAACCTGGCGGTGAACCTGATCGCGGCGACGACGCAGCATGACATCCGCGTCAACGGCTCGGCGCTGGGTGACGTGCGGCTGGGCCGCGTCTGGGCGCTGCCGCCCACCCTGACCGTGCAGTACCACCCGCTGCCGGCCTCGCGCATCAGCCCCTATGTGGGCCTGGGCCTGAACGCCACCTTCTTCTACGGCCACGGCGGCAACATGACGCCGCCCGTGTCGCGCGTGCGGGTGGAGAACAGCGTGGGCATCGCGCCCAACATCGGCGTGGACTACGAGGTGGCGCCGAACTGGCTGGTCAACTTCGACCTGAAGTGGATCATGATGCAGCCCGAGGTGAGCGTGAATTCCAACTTCATCCGCGCCCAGGCCGACATCAACCCCTTCGTGGTCAGCGCCTCGGTCCGCTACCGGTTCTGAGCCTCGCCGTGGCCGGTGCCGGGGGGCGCCGGCCATCGCGGCCCCCCGGCCCGGGCTCCTGACCCGGCCGGGGGTTTCTCGTCAGGAGGCCAGCATCAGCGCGGCGTCCGGGCGGGCCGCCCAGAAATCGCCGAAGCCTTCGCCCGCCGCACGCTCCGCCGCCCAGGCGCGCAGCCAGGGGCGCAGCGTGGCGGGAATGGCGGCGAGCGGCACCTTGTCGGCCACCGCGCGGTTCAGGCGCGTGCCCTCGAAGGCGCCGCCGATGAACAGGGTGTAGAGGCCGGGCGCGCGGCCTACGACGCCGATCTCGGCCCCGTAGGGGCGGGCGCAGCCATTGGGGCAGCCGGTGATGCGCAGGCTGATCCGCTCGCCCAGCAGGCCCAGCGCGCGCAGCTCCGCCTCGATCCCCTCCACGATGCCGTCGCGCACGCGCTCGCCCTCGGCCAGCGCCTGGCCGCAGGTGGGCAGCGCCACGCAGGCCAGGGTGTTGCGCGCCAGCGGCGAGAGCGTTTCGGGCAGGGGAACGGCGTGGAAGCGCAGGATCGCCTCCACCGCCGCGCGGTCGCCCGGCGCGATGTTCGACAGCAGCAGGTCCTGCTGCGGCGTGGCGATGGGGGCGGCGCCGGTGGCCTCCACGACCTCGCGCAGCGCCTCGCGCCACTCGCCCGCCACCCGGCCCGAGGGGACCGACAGGCCGAGCCACAGCAGGCCGTCCCCCTGCTCGTGCCAGCCCAGGTGCTCGGGGATGGCGAGGCGCGGCAGGGGCGGCGGCGGGGCGAGGGGGCGGCCGAGATCGGCGGAAAGCCGCGCGCGCGCCCAGTCCGCGCCCTTCTCGTGCAGCACGTATTTCAGCCGGGCCTGCTTCCGGTCGTCGCGGCGGCCATGGTCGCGGTGCAGGCGCACGGCGGCCTTGGCCACCTCCAGGATGTCGCCATGCGGGATGAGGGCGACGGGGTCGGCCAGGCGGGGGAAGGTGGACGGCTTGTTGTGCGTCATCCCCATGCCGCCGCCGAGCGTGACGATCCACCCCTCGGGCTGCCAGATGAAGCCCAGGTCGTTGGCCAGCACGTCGGCCGAGTTGTCGCCGGGATAGATGAGGGCGATCTTGAACTTCCGCGGCAGGAAGGCGGCGCCGTAGAGCTCGTCCTCCGCCTCGCCGGCTACGGATTCGCCGCCCAGGAAGATTTCGTGGTGGGCGCGGGTCCGGGGCAGCAACCCGTCGGACAGCGCGAAGGCCTCGCGCTCCAGCAGGGCGTGGATGGCGTCGCGCACCGGGGCGGGGGTGGTGATGACGTTGCGGACCACGTCGCCGCAGGCTGCCAGCGTCGTCATCAGCGCGCCGTGGATGCCGGCGATGGTGCCGCGCAGGTTCTCGCGCAGCACGCCGTGGAACTGAACGCCCTGTCGGGTGGTGAGGCGCAGCGTGGAATCGGCGTGGCTGTCGGCCAGGGCGTCCAGCGCCAGCCATTGCGCGGCGGAAAGCCGCCCGGCCGGAGCGCGGACGCGGACCATGAAGGACCAGTCCTTGTCCTGCCCGGCCTGCTTGCGCGCGGTGGCGGTGTCGCGGTCGTGCTGCTCGTAGGTGCCGTGGAACTTCAGCAGCGTGTAGGAGGCTTCGCTGAGGCCGCCCTTGGCCTGGGCGGCGTCCAGCTCGGCGGCGATTGGGCCGCGCAGGCCGTGGCTGTCGCGCTTGATGGCTTCGGCTGGGGAAGGTGTCATCGGGGTGCCCTGGTCAATCCGCTTGCCAAAAGTGAAAACATCAATCTACGATCATTGCAAGCGCAATTGGCGGAGTTGCCCGATACATGAACGTGGATCACGCATCCGCCCTGGCCGGCCCGGTCTTCGCCCGCGGCGAGGTCTGGCTCGTCGGCGCCGGCCCGGGCGACCCGGCCTTGCTGACGCTGCGCGCCGTGCAGGCGCTGGCGCAGGCCGACCTGGTGCTGCACGACGCCCTGCCGGGCCGCGCCGTGCTGAAGCACGCCCGGCGCGGGGCGGAGGTCGTCGCCGTGGGCAAGCGCAAGGGCGCCGCCCCCGTTCCGCAGGCGCGCATCAACCAGCGCCTGGTGGCCGGCGCGCTGGCCGGGCTGCGCGTGGTGCGCCTGAAGGGCGGCGACCCCTTCATGTTC
>JALHNW010000291.1 GCA_022843345.1 Rubritepida sp.
GCCCGCGCCGGGCACGCAGGTGGCGCTGTTTCCCGGCGAATGGCTGCGCGACGACCGCTCGCCGCACCTGCACTCCGCCTGGCACGACGTCCCCTGGAACGACCCGCCTTTGCTGCGCGCCCTGCTGGACGACGCCGCGGCGCTGGAGCGCTTCGCCCGCCTGCGCGCCCGCTTCCGCCGCCTGACCGGGCGCGCCCCCGCATGAGGCTGCCGGCCCGCCTGCGCGCCCTGCTGCCCGAGAAGGCGCTGGCGCTGGACGTGTCCGTCATCTCCGGCGGCTTCGGGCTGCAACTGCTCACGCAGGTCGGCTGGCTGGTGCTGGCGCTGCGGCTGCTGGGGCCGGAAGGCTACGGCCTCTTCGCCGCGCTCACCGCCATCACCGTCGCCGCCGGCTGCTTCGCCGGCTGGGGCAGCGACCAGCTGCTGGTGCGCGAGGTGGCGCGGAACCCGGCGGCGATGCGGCGCTGGGTGGGGCACGGGCTGCTGTCCATCCTCGCCACCGCCGTGCCGCTGGGGCTGGCGCTGTGGCTGCTGCTGCCCCTCATCCAGGCCGGGCGCATCGGGGCGGAGGCGCTGCTGCTGGTGCTGGTGGCCGATTTGTGGCTCGGGCGCTGGGCGAACCTCGCCATCGCCGTCACCATGGCCAGCGGGCAGGCGGGGCGGCAATCCGCGGTCACCGTGATCCCGGGCGCGCTGCGGCTGGCGGCCATCATCCTGGCCGGGGCGCTGCACGCGCCGCTGACGATGGCGGCCTGGGCCTGGTGGTACTGCGCCGCCTCGGCGCTCGCCGCGCTGGCCTGCCTGTGGCTGGTGGCGCGCGACCACGGCTGGCCGCGATGGCGCTGGATCCCCGGCCTGTGGGGCGAGGGGCTGGCCTTCGCCGCCGAGGGCGCGCTCCAGGCCTCCGTGAAGGACCTCGACAAGCCCATCGTGCTGCAATTCCTGGGCGCGGAGGCCGCCGGCCTCTACGCCGCCGCCTTCCGCATCGTGGACGTGCTGTCCCTGCCGATCCGCGCGCTGGGCTACGCGCTCTACGCCCGCATGTTCCGGCTGGCGGGGGAGAGCCTGGCGGCCTGCCGCGCGCTGGCGCTGCGGATGCTGCCGGTGGCGGCCGGCATCGGCGCGGCGGGCGGGGTGGGACTGCTGCTCTTCGCGTGGCTGCTGCCGCTGGTCTTTGGCGCCGACTATGCCGAGCTGCCCTGGCTGGTGCGGCTGCTGGCGCCGATGCCGATGCTGTTCGGCGCCTTCGTCATCGGCGCCGACCTGCTGACGGCCACCGGGCGGCAATCCCGCCGGCTGGGCCTGGTGGTGGTGTCGCTGGGGCTGACGCTGGGCCTGTGCTGGCTCGCCACGCCCGCCTTCGGGATGGAGGGCGCGGTGCTGGCGCGGCTGCTGGTGCAGGCGCTGACGGCCACGCTCGCCTGGGTCCTGGCGCTGCGGGGGATGGTGCGATGACCATGCAGGAAAGCGCGGCCCGCCCCGGCGCGCGGCCGGCCCTGTCCATCCTGGTGCCGACCTTCGACCGCGACATCCGTCCCCTGGCGGTGGAGCTGCTGGCCGATATGGCGAACCTGCCCGACCCCCTGGCCGCCGAGCTGCTGGTGCTGGTGGACGGCAACCCGGCGCTGGCGGGGCAGGATGAGGTGCTGGCGATGGCGGATGCGCGCGGCCTTTCCGCCGCCTTCGCGATGGCGCCGCGCAACCTGGGCCGGTCGGGCGCGCGCAACGCCCTGGCCGGGGCGGCGCGCGGCGAACACGTGCTGTTCCTGGACGCCGACGGCCTGCCCGACGCGCCCGGCTTCGTGGCGCGCGCCCTGGACGCAGCGCGCGAGGCGCCGGATGCCGTGACCTGCGGCGGGCGCACCGGCCTGCGCTGCCCGCCCGCGCCCGCCGATGCGCGGCTGTTCGAGGCGCACAGCCGCATGCGCGAATGGCTGCCGGCGGCGGCGCGCAACCTGGACCCCGCGGGCAACTTCCTGTCGGCGAACTTCCAGCTGCGGCGCGCGCTGTTCCTGTGCGCGCCCTTCGACGCGCGCTTCACCGGCTGGGGCTGGGAAGACACGGACTGGGCGCTGCGCATCGCCCCGCACGCGCCACTGCGCCACGTGGACAACGCCGTGTCGCACATGGAGCACCACCGCGATGCCGACTGGCTGCGGCGGCTGGACCAGTCGGTGGGCAACTACGCGCTGCTGGCGGCGGCGCATCCGGCAGCGGTGCGGCGGCACCGGCTGTGGCCGCTCATGCGCGCGTTGCGCCCGGTGAGCGGGTGGGGCTGGCTGAAGGCCGCGCTGCTGCGCCCCGCGCTGTGCCCGCGCCTGCCGGCGGAACTGCGGCTAAAGCTGGCGAAGCTGCGGCAGGCGATGGTGTACGCGGCCGTGATCCGCGGCTGAGGCCAACGGCGCAGCCGCGGCCCGAGAGGCGCAAAGGCGCAGCCAAGCGCCGGCCATCCAGCGCCACGCGGCAAGACCAGCACGGCGCATGGAGAATGCGCGCGCACGGCGCGCGCCGGCACCCTTCAGGGTGTCGAAGCCAAGGCCGCGGATGCGGCCGCCCGGCGTAGCGGGCCGCCCCGGGCGGCCCGCGATGAGGGCCTCAAAAAGTGCCGGTCTTGATGTGCCGCTTCAGCGGCACATCAAGACCGGCACGTCGGAATTCTCCAGCACGTGCCGCGTCACCCCGCCCAGGATCAGCTGGCGCAGCCGCGAATGGCTGTACGCCCCCATGCACAGCAGGTCCGCGCCGAAGTCGCGCGCGGCACCCAGCAGGCCCGCGCCCACGTCCTTCGTCATCGGCCGGAACTCCACCGCCTCGGCCTCGATCTCGTGCCAGTGCAGGTAGGCGAGGATGCCTTCCACCTTCGGCCCGCGCCGCTGGTAGTCGGCCGAATACAGGATGCGACGCGCATCGGCGCGGTGCAGCCAGGGCAGCGCGGCGGCGATGGCGGTGGCGCTCTCGGCGCTGCCGTTCCAGGCGCAGCACACGCGGGTGCCGATGGTCTTCGGCGCCTCGCGCGGGGCGATCAGCACGGGGCGGCCGCTGTCGAACAGCACGGCGTGCAGCGCATCGGATGACGACACGTCCTCGTCCGCCTCCGGGTGCGGCACCACCGCCATGTCGTAGAGGCGCGACTGCTGGGCGACGACGTCCTCCTCGCGCCCCGCGATGGATTCGAAGGACAGCGTCGGCCCGCCGGACTTCAGCGCCGTCTCGGCCGAATTGGCGATGGTGACGTCGCCGGCCGCGCTGGCGAAGCGCTCGAACATCCCGCGCACGCGGCCGGCGCGGTCGCCCGATTCGCGCTCGGTGGCGGCCATCATCTCCTCGATCATGGCGCCCGACAGGCCTTCGCCGGCCAGCGGCGCCACGTCGCGCGCGTCCACGCGCACGTGCAGGCAGTGGACATGGGCGCCCCAGATGCGCGCCACCATCAGCGCGGTGGCCAGCGCGGCTTCCCCGGCGGCGGTGCCGGTCAGCGGCAGCAGCAGGCGGCGATAGGCCATGGTCTTCTTCCCCCAGCGACTCGTTTCGCCTGACGTTATGGCGGGGCCGGCGCGTCCAGGTCCAGCGCCTTGCACGCGGATGCCAGCGGGTCGGCGGATGCGTCCAGCGCCACCCATTCGGGCGCCGCGATGCCGCGCGCAGCCGTCGCCTCCAGCACCTCCACGCCGGCATCCGAGGCGTCGCCGCGCCGCGCCG
>JALHNW010000292.1 GCA_022843345.1 Rubritepida sp.
AGCCCGGCGGCGGCGAGGTCGAGCACGTGGTCGCCGATCGCCACGCCGGCCCGGGGCGCGTCGCCACCTATGGAAAAAACGCCCAGCGGCAGGTTCTCGATGGGGAAGTCGGGATGGGCGTCGGCGCCCGGAACCCAGCAGCGCATCACGGGCGGCCCGCGTCGAAGTGGCGCGCCAGCTTGGCGCCGTAGGTCTCGTAGGCGGCCTCGCGTTGCGGCAGGCCGGCGGCCCAGTCCGTCACGCGCTGGGGCAGGCGGGTCTCGAACATGAAGGCCATGGTGCCCTCCAGCTTGTGCGGCGCGAGCGGCGCGTTCGAGGCCTTCTCGAAGGCGTCCACGTCGGGGCCGTGGGGCAGCATCTGGTTGTGCACCGAGATGCCGCCTGGCTTGAAGCCCTCGGGCTTGGCGTCGTAGGCGCCGTAGAGGAGGCCCATGAACTCGCTCATCACGTTCATGTGGTACCAGGGCGGGCGGAAGGTGTTCTCGGCCACCATCCAGCGGTCGGGGAAGATCACGAAGTCGATGTTCGCCGTGCCCGGCGTCTCGGAGGGTGCCGTCAGCACGGTGAAGATGGACGGGTCCGCGTGGTCGAACAGCAGCGGGCCCACGGGCGAGAAGCGGCGCAGATCGTACTTGTAGGGCGCGTAGTTGCCGTGCCAGGCCACCACGTCCAGCGGGGACCAGCCGATCTCGCTTTCCCACAGCCGCCCGCCCCACTTCACCAGCAGGCGGTGCGGGGTCTCGCGGTCCTCGTAATGGGCCACGGGGTGCAGGAAGTCGCGCGGGTTGGCCAGGCAGTTGGCGCCGATGGGTCCGCGCTCGGGCAGGGTGAAGGCGCCGCCGTAATTCTCGCACAGGTAGCCGCGCGAGGGGCCGTCCACGTCCACGGCGAGTTTCACCCCGCGCGGGATGACGGCGCACTCGCCCGGCTCCACCGCCATGCGGCCGAACTCGGTGCGCAGGCGGATGGCGCCCTGCTGGGGCACCAGCAGCATCTCGGCGTCGGCGTTCCAGAACACCTCGTCCACCATCGGGCGGTCGCACAGCCACAGCGAGGCGGCCATGCCGGCCTGGGCGGCGGCGTCGCCCGCGGTGGTGACGGTGTGGATGCCCTGGATGAAGGTGCCCGAGGTGATGGGCACGGGCGCCCAGCGCATGGGCGCGGGCGGCAGGTCGCGGCCCTCCTCGCAGGGCGCGGAGCGCCAGTGGCCCATGGGCGCGGGGCGCATCGCCCCCCAATGCGCGATGGTGGGGCGGATGCGGTAGAGCCAGGAGCGCTCGTTGGACGCGCGCGGGGCGGTGAAGGGCGAACCCGAGAGCTGCTCGGCATACAGCCCATAGGCGCAGCGCTGGGGCGAGTTGCGGCCCACCGGCAAGGCGCCCGGCAGCGCCTCCGTCTCGAAGCCGTTGCCGAAGCCGGAAAGGTAGGGGAGGGTCATGCCCGCTCCAGGATGCTGACGTAGTTGGCGACGGCGGCGCCGCCCATGTTGAAGACCCCGGCGATGTCCGTCCTCGGCAGCTGCATGTCGCCCGCCTCGCCGGAGATCTGCATGGCGGAGAGCACGTGCATGGACACCCCCGTGGCGCCGATCGGGTGCCCCTTGGACTTCAGCCCGCCGGAGCGGTTCACCGGCAGGCGGCCGTCGCGCTGGGTCCAGCCCTCCATCGCCGCGCGCGCGCCCTGGCCCTCGGGGGCGAGGCCCATCGCCTCGTATTCGATCAGCTCGGCGATGGTGAAGCAGTCATGCACCTCGGCGAAGGACAGGTCGGCCAGCTTCAACTCCGCGTCGGACAGGGCGCGCGACCAGGCTTCCCGCGCGCCTTCGAAGCGGATGATGTCGCGCGCGGCGATGGGCAGCAGGTCGTTCACCTGCGCCGTGGCGCGGAAGCGCACGGCGCGCCGCGCGGTGGCCGCCACGTCGCCCTCGGCGATCACCAGCGCGGCGGCGCCGTCGCTGACCAGCGAGCAGTCGGTGCGCTTGAGCGGGCCGGCGACGAAGGGGTTGCGCTCGCTTTCGGCGCGGCAGAACTCGTAGCCGAGGTCCTTGCGCATCTGGGCGAAGGGGTTGTCCACGCCGTTGCGGTGGTTCTTGGCGGCGATGGCAGCCAGCGCGTCGGACTGGTCGCCGTGCTTCTGGAAATAGGCCTCGGCGATGCGGGCGAAGACGCCGGCGAAGCCCGCCTCGATGCCAGCCTCGGCCTTGAGGTAGGAGGCGGAGAGCAGGATCTCGCCCACCCGCTGGCCGGAGACGGCGGTCATCTTCTCCACGCCGACGACGAGCGTGACGCGGCCGCGCTTCGCCCCCAGGAAGTCCAGCGCGCCGTGGATGGCGGCGGAGCCGGTGGCGCAGGCGTTCTCGAACCGGGTGGCGGGCTTGAAGCGGAGCTCCGGCACCGCCTGGAACACCAGCGAGGACGGGAAGTCCTGCGCCTGGAAGCCGTTGTTGTAGGTGCCCAGGAAGACCGCATCCACCTCATGCGGCTCGATCCCGGCATCGGCGATGGCCTGGCGGGCGACGAGGCCGATCAGCGCCTCGGCGTCCGGCGCGTCGTCCAGGCGGCCGAAGCGGCTGTGCGCCCATCCGATGATCGCGGCGTCATGTCGGGCCATGGGTGATCCTCCTGTTTGGCGCAGGATATCAGGCTCGGGCCCGCCGCAGGAAGGGGTGTGGCAGATGGGCAACAGGTGAACTAGCTGTCATCTTTCGCGTCCCGCCGCCATTGAACGCAGCCGGACCGCTCCCATTTCCCGGCGTGTCAGGGATCGGATGGTCCCGGGCAGCTTTGCCTTCCTCAACCTTGCCTTGGCCATTCCCCGTTCGGGGAATGGCTTTTTTTTTTCGGCGTCAGGTTCCGGCCGGCACCAGGATGGAGACGGCGGCCTGGGCGGCGATGCCCTCGCCCCGCCCGGTGAAGCCCAGGCGCTCGCTGGTGGTGGCCTTCACGCCGACGCGCCCTTCCGGCACGCCCAGCAGCGCCGCCAGCCGCGCGATCATGGCCGGCGCGTGCGGGGTGATCTTCGGCCGCTCGCAGACCAGCGTCACGTCGGCGTTCACCAGCACGCCGCCGCGCGCGGCGATGCGCCCGGCGGCATGCTCCAGGAAGCGCGCGCTGTCCGCGTCCTTCCACTGCGCCTCGGAGGGCGGGAAGTGCCGGCCGATGTCGCCCTCCGCCAGCGCGCCGTAGATGGCGTCGCACAGGGCGTGGATGCCCACGTCGGCGTCGGAATGCCCGTCCAGCCCGAGTTCATGCGGCACCGTGACGCCGCAGAGGACCAGCGGCCGCCCCGGCACCAGGCGGTGCACGTCGTAGCCCAGGCCGGTGCGCGGCCACGTCGGGGGGGTCATCAGCGCCTCCATGCGCGCGAGGTCCTCGGGGAAGGTGATCTTCACGTTCGTCTCGTGCCCGGGCACCAGGGCCACGGCCTGGCCTGCCCATTCCAGCAGCTGCGCGTCGTCCGTCGCCTCGCCGGTCGTGGCGCGGTGGGCGGCGAGCAGCGCGGCGAAGCGGAAGCCCTGCGGGGTCTGCGCGCGGAACAGGCCGGCGCGCGGCACCGTCTCGCCGGTGGCGCGCTTGAGCGTGTCGCTGACCGGCTGGGCGGGGATTGCGCCGGGGTGGCGTTCCAGCGCGGCCAGCAGGGCGGCGACGGCGCCGGGGGGGATCAGCGGGCGGGCGCCGTCATGCACCAGCACCAGGGC
>JALHNW010000293.1 GCA_022843345.1 Rubritepida sp.
CGCCCGCCCCGCCGCACCACGACCCCGGCGACCTGACGCGCGGCGCCCCTCCAGGGCGCCACACGGGAACCCGCCCCGCCGCAAGGCGCGGGCGGGTTTCGCGTTTCCGGGCCATGGTTAGCCCTTTGTTTTTGCAGCATCTTCACGCGCCCGGATGATTTCATCCGGGCGCGATCTGCTTTAGAAGCAGCGCCATGGATGCCCTGCCCCTGCTGGAGCCCGCGCGCGCCGCGCAGCTCGCCGCCGAATTCGGCCTGAAGCCGGAGGAGTACGACCGCGCGCTCGCCATCCTCGGCCGCGGGCCCACCCTGTGCGAGCTGGGCATCTTCTCCGTGATGTGGAGCGAGCACTGCTCCTACAAATCCTCGCGCGTCTGGCTGAAGCAGCTGCCGACGACGGCGCCCTGGGTGCTGGTGGGCCCGGGCGAGAATGCCGGCGTCATCGCCATCGGCGAGGGGCTGGCGGCGGTGTTCAAGATGGAGAGCCACAACCACCCGAGCTTCATCGAGCCCTACAACGGCGCCGCCACCGGCGTGGGCGGCATCCTGCGCGACGTCTTCACCATGGGCGCGCGGCCGATCGCCAACCTCAACGCCCTGCGCTTCGGCGACCCCGCCCTGCCCCGCACGCGCCAGATCCTGGACGGCGTGGTGCGCGGCATCGGCGGCTACGGCAACTGCGTGGGCGTGCCGACGGTGGGCGGCGAGGTGAATTTCCACCCGGCCTACAACGGCAACCCGCTGGTGAACGCCATGACCGTGGGCATCCTGCGCGAGGACCGCATCTTCACCGCGGCCGCGACGGGGGTGGGCAACCCGGTGGTCTATGTCGGCTCCAAGACCGGGCGCGACGGCATCCACGGCGCCACCATGTCCTCCACCGAGTTCAGCGCCGATTCGGAGGAGAAGCGCCCCACCGTGCAGATCGGCGACCCGTTCGCGGAAAAACTGCTGATCGAGGCGTGCCTGGAGCTGATGGCGACCGACGCGATCGTCGCCATCCAGGACATGGGCGCGGCGGGGCTGACCAGCTCCAGCGTCGAGATGGCCGGCAAGGGCGGCATGGGCATCGTGCTGGAGATGGACGCCGTCCCCCAGCGCGAGCAGGGCATGAGCGCCTACGAGATGATGCTGAGCGAGAGCCAGGAGCGCATGCTCATGGTCCTCAAGCCCGGGCGCGAGGCGCAGGCCGAGGCCATCTTCCGCAAGTGGGAGCTGGATTTCGCGGTGATCGGGCGGCTGACCGACACGGGCCGCATCACCATCCGCCACAAGGGCGTGGTGGAGGCGGACATGGAGCTGGCGCCGCTGGAATCCGCCGCCCCCCTGTACCACCGCCCGACGGAGGAGACGCCCCGGCAGCCGCCGCTCGGCGAGGTGGCCGACCCGGTCGGCGTCATCGGCGCGCTGGAGCGGTTGGTGGCCAGCCCCGACCTGTGCTCGCGCCGCTGGATCTGGGACCAGTATGACGCGCAGGTGGGCGGGCAGACCAGCAAGCGCCCCGGCCAGGCGGATGCCGCCATCGTGCGCGTGGAGGAGAGCGTGGAGGCGGGCGGCGCGCTGGCGCTGGCCATCACCACCGATTGCACGCCCCGCTACGTCCAGGCCGATCCGGAGGCGGGCGGCGCGCAGGCGGTGGCCGAGGCGTGGCGCAACATCACCGCCACCGGTGCGCTGCCCCGCGCCATCACCGACAACATGAACTTCGGCAACCCGGAGAAGCCGCGCATCATGGGCCAGTTCGCCGGCGCGGTGCGCGGCATGGCCGCCGCCTGCCTCGCGCTCGACTTCCCGGTCGTGAGCGGCAACGTCTCGCTCTACAACGAGACGGAGGGGCGCGCGATCCTGCCCACGCCCGCCATCGGCGGCGTCGGCGTGATCGAGGACGTGGCGCAGGCCGTGGGCCTGGCCCTGCCCGAGGGCTGCGAGCTGGTGCTGGTGGGCGAGACGGACGGCCACCTGGGCCAGTCGCTCTGGCTGCGCGAGATCGCGGGGCGCGAGGAAGGCCCGCCGCCGCCGGTGGACCTCGCGGCGGAGCGGCGCAACGGCGACTGCGTGCGCGCGCTGATCCTGGCCGGCCACGTCGCCGCCTGCCACGACTGCGCGGATGGCGGGCTGCTGGTGACGGTGGCGGAGATGTGCATGGCGTCCGGCGTCGGCGCCACCCTGTCGGCCGTGTCGGACCACGGCTTCTGGTTCGGCGAGGACCAGGCCCGCTACGTGCTGGCCACGCGTGACCCCGAGGCGGTGCTGGCTGCCGCCCGCGCCGCCCATGTGCCGGCGATGCGGCTCGGCCATTCCGGCGGCGGGGACTTGGTTGTTCCGGGCGCCGGGTCCATATCGGTCGCGCGGCTGCGCGACCTCAACGAGGCGACGCTGCCGGCGATGATGCGGGGATACTGACGCCGATGCCGATGCAGCCGAGCGAGATCGAGGCGCTGATCAAGGCCGCGCTGCCTGACGCGCAGGTGACGATCGAGGACCTGGCGGGGGATGGCGACCACTACGCCGCCACCGTGGTCAGCGAGGCGTTCCGCGGCATCTCGCGCGTCAAGCAGCACCAGGTGGTCTATGCGGCGCTGGGCGGGCGGATGGGGGGCGTGCTGCACGCCCTCGCGCTCCAGACCAGCGCGCCGGATTGAAGGAGAAAGTTCGATGAGCGACGCCAATGCCCGCATCCAGGCGGAGATCGAGAGCCAGCCGGTGGTGCTGTTCATGAAGGGCACCCCCGTGTTCCCGCAATGCGGGTTCTCGGCGCGGGTGGTGCAGATCCTGTCCCACCTGGGCGTGCCCTTCAAGGGCGTGAACGTGCTGGAGGACATGGAGATCCGCGAGGGGATCAAGGCCTTCTCCAACTGGCCGACCATCCCGCAGCTCTACGTGAAGGGCGAGTTCGTCGGCGGCTGCGACATCGCGATGGAGATGTTCCAGAGCGGCGAGCTGGCGCAGCTGATGAAGGACAACGGCGTGGAGACCAAGGCGGAAGCCTGAAGCTTCGCTTCAGGCGGCTTTTTCGCCCTCATCGTCGCGGCCGCGTGGCCGCGACTGCGCCGGGCGCGCGCATCCGCGCGCTTGGCTTGCGCCGCGCCAAGGGTGCGCCGGCGTCACGGTTTGGCTGGCGGCGGGCCGCGCCTTGCGCGGCCAGGGCATTCTCTACGCGACGGTGCTCAGCGCGCCCCTGAGCAGCACCAGCTCATCCATCGGGTCGGCGAAGCCCAGCGGGCGGGGCGCCGACAGGGCGCGCATCCGCAGCAGGCGGTGCGGCCCGCGCGAGCCCGCCAGCTCCATCTCCGGGAAGGGGCCTTCGGGCGCGCCCTCGACCAGCGCCACCGTCACCAGGGCGCAACCGCGGCCGAAGCGGTCCAGCACCTCGCCCGTCTCTCCCCACAGCGCTTCCGTGGACGGCGCCTCCTCCACCACCTGCAGCAGCAGCTTGGCGTGCAGGCCGCGCAGCGACTCGCGCATCCGCGCGGCGGCGCGCTCCAGCGCGGCGAAGCCGTCCTCCGTCGTGGGGTCGCGGTGATGGAACAGCGTCTCGCCGTGTTGGGCCGAGTAGCGGGTGTGGCGGGCCAGGAAGCCCGGCCCGTCATCCGGCCGCGCCGCGGGCGGGATG
Organism: Rubritepida sp.; assembly: GCA_022843345.1. Lineage (GTDB taxonomy): Bacteria > Pseudomonadota > Alphaproteobacteria > Acetobacterales > Acetobacteraceae > Roseococcus. Next base: position 3,613 of record JALHNW010000293.1, read on the forward strand.
CGCTCCAGGTGGCGCGGGTTGGTCAGGGCCAGCAGGTCGTCGGCCAGGGCGTCGCGCACCGCGGCGGGTGGGATGCTCATCCAG
>JALHNW010000294.1 GCA_022843345.1 Rubritepida sp.
GCGCCCTCGCGCGCGATGGCGCGCAGGGTGTCGGCCAGCGCGGGGTTGCGCAGGATGGCGCCGGGCGGCAGGGGCGCGCCGCCGGGCAGGAACAGGGCTGCCATGGCCCGGTCGCGCAGCAGGTCGGGCGCCGCCTCGGCGATGCAGTCGGACAGGTAGCGGCTGGCGGCGAAGCCCCGTTCGGCGAGGCGGATCGCGGGCTCGCAGCAATCGGCCAGGGTGAAGCGGCCGTGGCTGGCCAGCGCCGCCTCCCAGGCGCGCAGGTTGCGCGGCACGGCGACCGACAGCCCACCGACGGACTGGCGCGCGGGCGGCTGCTCCTCGAACATCTCGGGCCGGGCGGCGAAGGGGGCGGAGGCCATGCCGTCCAGCACCGCGTGGCGGCCCTCGGGCGAGGCCAGGTGCATCAGCCCGCCGCCGAACAGCCCCACCATCATCGGCTCGCAGACCGAGAGCGCGAGCAGGGCGGCCACGGCGGCGTCGGTGGCCGTGCCGCCCTCGGCCAGCATCTGCGCCCCGGCGGCCGACGCGGCGGGGTGGTTCGCCACCACCATGCCGCGGGAACCGCTCGCGGGGCGCTTCTCCGTCACGCGCCGGCCAGGGTCATGCCGTCCACCCGCAGGGTGGGCGCGTCGGTGCCGCGGCGGAACTCGAGGTCGCCGGCCGCGCGCAGCCCCAGGAACATCTCCCGCAGGTTGCCGGCGATGGTGACCTCGCTGACGGGTTCGGCGAGGCGGCCGCCCTTAATGCGGAAGCCCGCCGCGCCGCGGGAGTAGTCGCCGGTGACGCCGTTCACCCCCATGCCTATCAGCTCGGTGACGAAGATGCCGTCGGCGATGTCGGCCAGGAGCGCCTCGGGCGTGCCCGCACCGCCGTCGAGCCACAGGTTGGTGGGGGAGGGCGAGGGCGGGCCGGAGGTGCCGCGCGAGGCGTGGCCGGTGCTGGCGAGGCCAAGCTGCGCGGCGCTGCGCCCGTCGAGGAACCAGGAGCGCAGCACGCCATCCTCCACCATCGCGCGGCGGGCGGCCCCTTGCCCCTCGCCGTCGAAGGGGCGGGAGCGGGGGCCGCGCGGGCGCAGCGGGTCGTCCAGCAGGGACAGGCCCTCGGGCAGGATGCGCGTGCCCATCGCGCCCTTGAGGAAGGAGGTGCCGCGCGCCACGGCGGCGCCGTTGATGGCGGATGCCAGGTGCCCCAGCAGCGAGCCGGCGGCGCGCGGGTGATACACCACGCTGACGCCCTTGGCGGAGGCCGGCCGCGCGGGGTCGAGGCGCGCCACCGCCTGCTCGCCGGCCTTGCGGCCGATGAGGTCGGGCGCGTCGAGGTCGGACAGGTGGGTGGCGCTGCTGTGGTCGTAGTCGCGCTGCATCCCCGTGCCCGTGCCGGCGAGCGCCGTGGCGGAGATGCTGTGCGAGGAGCGCGCGTATTCCCCGAAGAACCCGCGGGTGGTGGCCAGCGCACGCGTGCCGCGCGACCAGCCGGCGGAGGCGCCCTCGCTGTTCGTCACGCCCGGCACGGCCATGGCCGCTTCCTCGGCCAGCGCGGCGCGCTCCAGCAGCCAGTCGGCGGAGGGTTCCTCGCCGTCGTCGAGGTCGAGCGCGTGGGGCGCGGGCGGCGGGGCGTCGAGGATGGCGGCCAGCCGGTCCTCGGGCACCACGCGGGCCATGGCCACCGCGCGCTCGGCGAGTGCGGCGAAGCCCGAGGGCGTGGCGTCGGTGCCCGAGACCATGGCGATGCGCGCGCCGAGGAAGACTCGCAGCCCGATGTCGGTGGATTCCGAGCGCTCCAGCTCCTCGATCGCGCCCAGGCGGCGGGAGACGCCGAGCGAGGCGCCGTGGACCAGCAGGGCGTCGGCCCCGTCGGCCCCGGCGCGGCGGGCGGCGTCGAGCAGCGCGCCCAGGATGTCCTGCCGGGTCATGCCGCCAGGCGCTCCGCGATGTCGGCCAGGCGCGGCACCTGCCCGATGGGGCCCAGCGTGGCCAGCGTGGGGGTGGAGCGGAAGATGCGCGCGGCGGCGCGCTGCACGTCCTCCACCGTGACGGCGGCGATGCGGGCCTTGCTTTCCTTCACCGGGATGACGCGGCCATGCACCTGGAGCTGGCGGGCCACCTGCTCGCAGCGGCTGCCGGTGGATTCGAGCGACATGAGCAGCGAGGCGCGGAGCTGCGCCTTGGCGCGGTCCAGCTCGTCCATCGTCACGTCGTGCTGGACGCGGCGCAGCTCCTCCACGGCGACGGGGACCAGCTCGGCCGCCTGCTCCTCGCCCGTGCCGGCGTAGAAGGCGAAGAGGCCGGTATCCTCGTAGGGGTGGGCGAAGGAGTAGATGGAGTAGACCAGGCCGCGCTTCTCCCGGATCTCCTGGAACAGGCGCGAGGACATGCCGCCGCCCAGCAGGGTGGAGAGCAGCAGGGAGGCGTGGTGGTCCGCGTCGCCGTAGGGCATGCCCTCGAAGCCCAGCACCATGTGGACCTGGTCCAGCTCGCGCTCCTCGCGGAACTCGGCGCCCTTGTAGCGGGCGCGCTTGGGCGCGGGCGGGGCGACGGCGGGGAGGTCGGCGAAGTGGGTCTTCACCATCTCCAGCAGCGCCTCGTGCTCGATCGCGCCGGCGGCGGCGACGACCATGCGGCTGGGACCGTAGTGGCGCTGCATGTAGCCCGTCAGCACCTCGCGCTTCATGCGCTCGATGATGCGGGTGGTGCCGAGCGTCGGGCGGCCCATGGGCTGGCCGGGGAAGGCGGCTTCCTGGAAGTGGTCGAAGACGATGTCGTCGGGCGTGTCGTTGGCCTGGCCGATCTCCTGGAGGATGACGCCGCGCTCGCGCTCCAGCTCCTCGGGCACCAGGGTGGAGTGGCAGAGGATGTCGCCGATGATGTCGGCGGCCAGGCCGGCGTCCTCCTTCAGCACCTTGCAGTAGTAGGCGGTCTGCTCGCGCGCCGTGTAGGCGTTGATGTGCCCGCCCACGTTCTCGATCTCGCGCGCGATGGCGGCGGCGTCGCGGCGCGCGGTGCCCTTGAAGGCCATGTGCTCGAGGAAGTGGGAGGCGCCGTTCTCGGCCGCCGCCTCGTTGCGGGTGCCGGCATGGACGTAGGCGCCGATGGAGACGGTCTCGACGCGGTCCATGGTGTCGGAGGCGACGGTGAGGCCGTTGGGGAGCTTCGTGATGGTGAGCATGGCGTCCGATATGGGGGGTCAGGCGGCGTTTCGCAGGGCGTGGGCGCGGACGAAGCCCTGCACGGCGTGCAGGTCGTTGGGCAGGAAGGACAGGCGCTCCTCGCGCTCGTAGAGGTCGGCCAGGGCCGGCGGCAGGGGCGGGCGGATGCCGGTGGCGCGCTCCACCGCGTCGGGGAACTTGGCCGGGTGGGCGGTGGCGGCGACGATGACGGGGGTGCCGCGGTCGGCCGGGGCGCAGGCGCGGGCGGCGGCGGTGCCGATGGCGGTGTGCGGGTCGGCGAGGTAGCCGGCTCGTTCGTGCAGGCGGCGGATTTCGGCGAGCGTGGCGTCGTCGTCCAGGGTGAAGCCGGTGAAGCTGGCGATGGCGGCCTTCCAGGCGGCGTCGGGCACGGGCATGCGGCCGGTGGCGCGGAACTCGCGCATCGTGCGCGCCGTCAGCGCGGGGTCGCTGCCCATGAGGACGTGCAGCAGGCGCTCGAAGTTGGAGGAGACCTGGATGTCCATGGACGGGGACAGGCTGGGTT
>JALHNW010000295.1 GCA_022843345.1 Rubritepida sp.
GGGCCGCGCCGTGCGCGGCCGGAACCACCAACGCTCCTTCACCCGGGGTTCTTCACCTCGACCAGGGTGAACAGGCTCATCGGCCGGCAGTGCTGCACGCGCTCGATGCGCGCGGTGCCGCGGTCGAGCAGGTCCTCCAGCCGGAAATCCGGGTGCCAGCCCAGGATGCGCGCCAGCGGCGCCGTCGTGCGCTCGACCCACCAGCGGAAGCCGTCCTCCGCCGCGAAGTGGTTGACGAAGAGCAGGTGCCCGCCCGGCCGCACGACGCGCGACATCTCGGCAAACAGCTTCCGGGCGTCCGGCACCACGGAGGCGGTGAACATCGCCACGGCTATGTCGAAGGAGCCCGGCCCGAAGGCCATGGACTCCGCATCCATCTCCAGCAGGCCGTGGACGGCGTCCAGGCCTTCCTTCGCCACGCGCTCGCGCGCCTTCAGCAGCATCTCGCGCGACAGGTCGATGCCCACCACGTCGAGGTCCGGCCGGTAGTGCGGCAGGGCCAGGCCGGTGCCCACGCCCACTTCCAGGATGCGCCGGCCGGCGGAAAGGCTGAGGCGGTTGACGGCGTCTACCGCCGCGCGCCGGCCGAAGCCCGACACGCCGCCGAAGACGAGGTCGTAGACGCCCGCCCAGCGGCGGTAGGCGTCGCGCACGGAATCCGCGTCGAGGGCGGCGCGGGGGTGGGCGCGGTCGCCCTCCGATATGCCGAAGGTCGAAATGTTGCTGATCCCTTCCGATCGGGGCGGCGACCGTTACCAATTGCCGGGGTGGGGTGCAAGTTCCAAGCGTCCCATGCTTCCTCACGCCGTCCGCTGCGGCAGCGCGGCCAGGATGCCGCCGAGCGCGATCACCAGCGCGCCCAGCAGCGTCCAGCCATCCGGGCGCTCGCCGAACACCAGCACGCCGGCCATCGTGGCCCAGACGAGCTGCGAGTAGGACAGCGGCGCCAGCAGCGAGGCCGGCGCGCGGGCATAGGCCATCACCAGGAAGCCGTGGCCGACGGCGCCCAGCAGCCCGATGCCCGCCAGGAACCCCCATTGCGCGGCACTCGGCGGGGTGAAGGCGAAGGGCATCAGCAGCGAGGCGCCCAGCGTGCCGGCCAGGCCCGTGTGGAAGATCGTCACCCGCGCGTCGTCCTGCGCGGCCAGGCGGCGCGTGAGGATCTGGTACCAGGCGAAGCCGAAGGCGGTGCCCAGCGGCAGCAGGTAGGCCCAGTCGGGCGCGAAGCCGGTGAGGAAGGGCGGGCGCAGCGCCACCAGCACGCCCGCGAAGCCGATGGCGACGCCCAGCCAGCGCCGCGCCCCCACCCGCTCCCCCAGCACCAGCGCGGCGAGCGCGATGGTGAGCAGCGGCGAGGCGAAGCCCACCGCCGTGGCGTCCGCCAGCGGGATGCGCGACAGCGCGGTGGCGAAGAGCAGCGAGCAGCCCAGCAGGATCAGCGAGCGCACGGCCTGGAGCCCCGGCGCGCGCGAGCGCCAGGGCAGGCGGCCCATCCACAGCCGGAAGAACAGCGCCACGGCGAGGAAGGAGAAGAAGAACCGCGCCCAGATGATCTGGGAGGGCGGGAAGCCCGCCGTCATCCACTTGATGGAGGTGTCCATCGCCACGAAGAGCAGCAAGGCCAGGAGCTGGAACAGGACGCCGCGCAGGACCATGCGCGACCATAGGCCGCCCCGCGCCCGCCTGGCACCCCGCCTATTGGGAGGACCAGAGGATGCGGTGCATCCACTGCACGTCCTCGATCTCGAAGGAATAGGCGGGATAGGCGGGGTTGAGGCTCGCCAGCTCGATCCGCCGGGCGGAGAGGCGCTTCAGCTCCTTGGCCATCACCTCGCCCAGCCGGGTGCGGACCACCACGCGGTCCCCGCGGCGGATCGGCGCGGCCGGCGAGATGATCACCACGTCGCCGTCGCGCAGCACCGGCTGCATCGAGTCGCCCGAGATCTCCAGCGCGTAGGCGTGCGGGTCGGGGATCTCGGGCAGGGAGATCTCGTCCCACCCGGCGCCGACGGGGAAGCCGGCATCGTCGAAGAAGCCCTCGCCCCCCGCCTGCGCCAGGCCGATCAGCGGCACGCGGCGCTGCACGCTGCGCGGGGCGTTGCGCGGGGCGGAGGGCAGCGCCGCCTGGCCGGACACCAGCGAGGCGAAGGCGTCCACCCCCACCTGGGTGGCGTTGAGGATCTTGGCGATGCTTTCCGTCGAGGGCCAGCGGGCGCGGCCGTCGGGGCCGATGCGCTTGGAAGGGTTGAACGCCGTCGGGTCCAGCCCCGCCTTCCGGGCCAGGCCGGACGCGCTGAGGCCGTTCTCGGCCGCCAGCGAGTCGATGGCGCGCCAGATGTCGTCGTGCTTCACGCCTGCAACCTTTATAGGCGCATGGTCGGCAGGCAATAGGAAAAGTTGCTTTTTCCCTTGCGCGGCATTGCAACCGCTGGTTATGTTCACGTCCTGTTCCGGAGTCGTCATGCCCGGGACCAAGATGGAGAGCGTGCCCATGTCCGTTGCCCCCCGCCCTGGCCATTCCCCGGTCCTCGGCTCCCTTTCCCGCTCGGTGCCCTTCGCCTCGGCGGAGGAGGCCTGGTTCTGGACCATGGCGGCGCTGACGGCGCGGCGCGACGGCGCGCGCGTGACCGCGGGCAAGGGCCTGCACCCCCGCCCCTGCGAGCCCGACGACGTGATCAAGTGCCTGGACCGGCTGTACCGCCAGCGGCGGATCGAGATCGCCCACGCGCGCATCATGCGCATCTGGGGCGAGCGCGGCGCCGCCCCCGACCCGCGCCACCTGGCCGAGCGCGGCGATTCCCGCCTGTGGCGCGAGGCGATGAGCCGGCTGGAGTTCCCCCTGCGCGTCAAGGGCATCGTCGCCGGCGACCCCGCGGGAATCCGCCCCGAATCGGATGCCGAGATCATCCCTTTCCCGGCCCATCCCTTCGCGCGATGAGCGGCCTGCCCCTGCCGGACGACGAAACCCCGCCGGCACCCGCCGGCGGGGCTTCGCGCATGCGCCCTTCCCACAAGCATGCCGGCGAGCCTGAGGTGTACATCGTCTGGAGCGGCCGCGCCGACCATCCCTGGCTGCGCCTGCTGCGCCCGGGCTTCCGCCACTGCTTCGCCGCGCTGCGCGACGAAGGGGGCTGGTTGGTGGCGGACCCGCTGACCAACCGCCTGGTGCTGGCCCGGCTGCCGGTGCCGGCCACGCATGACGTGCCGCGCTTCTACCGCCGCGCGGGGATGCGCGTGCTGGGCCCCTTCGCGCCCGCGCCACCAGGTCGCGGGGGGCGGCTTCTGTTCTCGCCCTTCAGTTGCGTATCCGTGTGCCGCGCGCTACTGGGGCCCGAAGCCCCCCACGCTTGGACTCCGCATGGGTTGTATCGGGCTTTGCAGAATCTCGCAGCGTCTAGGAAAGAAAACTTGACTTTCGCCGCGCCGGTCCGGTAACCATCGCCTCGTCAACGGGCGAACTGCGTCCGCTGGCCATCCTCCCCTCCCTCCTGACGACACCTCGAACGCCCGGGCCGCTTCTCGCGTCCCGGGCGTTCCCTTTTCGTTCGTCCGGAGCGGGGAAGCACCCGAGATGAGAAGGAGATGCCTGCGCCATGGGAGGCCTGTTCCGCACCCCCAAGCCGGTGGTCGTCGAGGCGCCCGCCCCGGCCGCCGCGGCCGCCGCCGTGCCCGCCGCCCCGGC
>JALHNW010000296.1 GCA_022843345.1 Rubritepida sp.
GGCGCCGAGGAAGGCCGCGGGGTCGGGCTGGCCGGGGGCCGCGGCCAGCGCCTGGAGCAGGTTGTTCGCCCCCGCCCAGACGGCGAAGAGCGAGCCGGGCGCGGCGTCGGGGCCGGCCAGGTAGCTGCTCACCTGGCCCGGCAGGTTGATGGAGGCGGGCAGGCCGAAGACGGGCGGCGCCGCGTCGGTGCGCGCCAGCCCGTAGGCGAAGACCCGCCCGCCCGCCAGCGAGGGCAGCGCCGGCCCCAGCCCCAGCCCGGTGGACAGCGCCTGCACCCAGGTGGCGCCGTTGCTGAACTGGCCTGCCGCGTAGGTGGGCGCCACCGGCACCGCGCCCCCGGTGAGCGCGGCGAGGTTGCCGCGGTCCGAAAGGCTGTCGCCGAAGGCGTAGAGCGCGACATAGCCGGCCTGCGCGCGCCCCGGCAAGACGGCCGCGGCGGCCAGCAACGCGAGGGCGGCGAGGCGGGCGAGGATGGGGGGCATGGCGGGTGCGCTCCTGCTGCGGACCCCGCGAGGCTCGCCCAACATTGCCCGCCGGGCAAGGCCTTCATGCGTGGTGGCGCGCGGAAAGGGTGCCACCGGCCCGTCTTGCTGCCGGCGCGACCTCCTCGCCGCGCCTTCACTGACGAACATCGCGGCCATGCATCGAAATCCCACCGTCCGCGCGCCGCAGGGAAATCACGCGTGCCCGATGTACTGTTCCATACGTCCTTCCCACGGCATCGGCCCGCGCTGAAACGGCCGCGTTGCTTGCGGCGTTCCCATGCCCAAAGACGCCGCCACGGAGTGACCAAGCGATGACTGGCCCCGCGCCCCTTCAGCCGCCGGCCGGACGCGGGCACCGCGGCCCCTGGCCCGCGGAGGCCCCCCCCCATGCCCGATGACTCCGCCGCGCTCCACGTCCCGCTCCCCTTGCGCGTGCTGGAGGTGGCCACCTACCGCGGGCCGCATCTGTTCAGCCACACGCCGATGATCCGCATCCAGCTCGACCTCGGCGCGCTGGAGGAGTGGCCGAGCGACCGCCTCCCCGGCTTCGCCGAGGCGCTGCTGGACACCCTGCCCGGCCTGCACGCCCATGGCTGCTCCCTGCGCGCGCCGGGCGGCTTCGCGCGCCGCCTGCGCGACGGCACCTGGCTCGGCCACGTCGCCGAGCACGTGGCGCTGGAATTGCAGACGGAAGCGGGCTCGCCGGTCACGCGCGGCAAGACGCGCTCGGTGCGCGGCCGGCCGGGGGTGTACAACATCCTCTACGCCTATCGCGACGAGGCGGCGGGCCGCATGGCCGGGCGCGCCGCCCTGGCCCTGGTGGACGGCCTGCTGCCCGACGGGCTGCGCGGCATCACGGGCCTGGGGCGCATCCACGACGAGGACGTGATGCAGGGCGGGCTGGAGGAGGCGCGCCTGGCCCTGCGGCGCGCCGTGCGCCGCGGCGCGCTGGGCCCCACCACGCTCTCGCTGGTGCGCGAGGCGCAGCGGCGCGGCATCCCCGTCATGCGCCTGGACGGCCACAGCCTGGTGCAGCTCGGCCACGGGCGGAAGCAGCAGCGGCTGCGCGCCTCCATCACCGGCCGCACCTCCTCCATCGCCGTGGGAATCGCGGGCGACAAGCACCTCACCAAGACGCTGCTGGCCGAGGTGGGCCTGCCGGTGCCGCGCGGCGAGGTGGTGCGCGACGCCGAGGCCGCGGTGGCGGCCGCCCGGCGCATCGGCTTCCCCGTGGTGACCAAGCCGCTGGACGGCAACCACGGCCGCGGCGTGACGCTGGGCCTGGAGACGCCCGAGGCGGTGCGCGCCGGCTTCGAGGAAGCCAGGCGCCAGGGCCGCCCCGTCATCGTCGAGCAGCAGCTGCGCGGCCACGACCACCGCATCCTGGTGATCGGCGGCGAGGTGCGCGCCGTGGCCCAGCGCATCCCCGCCCACGTCGTCGGCGACGGCAGGAGCACCATCGCGGCCCTGGTGGAGGCGGTGAACCAGGACCCCCGCCGCGGCGAGGGGCACGAGAACCTGCTCACCCGCATCGTCGTGGACGACCACGTGCTGGCGCTGCTGGCCAAGGCCGGGCTGGAGCCGGGCAGCGTGCCGGCCATGGGCGAGGCCGTGATGCTGCGCGACACCGCCAACCTGTCCACCGGCGGCACCGCCATAGACCGCACGGACGACATCCACCCGGAGAACGCGGCCATCGCCCGCCGCGCCGCCGCCGTCGTCGGGCTCGACGTGGCGGGCATCGACTTCCTGGCCGCCGACATCCGCCGCCCGGTGCGCGAGACGGGCGGCGGCATCGTCGAGATCAACGCCGCCCCCGGCTTCCGCATGCACCTGGAGCCCTTCGAGGGCTGGGCGCGCGACATCGCCCGCCCCTTCATCGAGACGCTGTTCCCGCCGGGCGAGACCGGGCGCATCCCGCTGCTCGCCATCACCGGCACCAACGGCAAGAGCACGACCGCGGCCATGGTGTCCCGCATCCTCGCCCATGCCGGCCTCAACGTCGGCACGGCCGGCACCAACGGCGTGTGGATCGGCGCGGAGCGGGTGATGCGCGGCGACTGCAGCGGCCCGCGCAGCGCGCGCATGGTCCTGCGCGACCCCACGGTGGACGCCGCCGTGCTGGAAACGGCCCGCGGCGGCATCCTGCGCGAGGGCCTGGCCTTCGACCGCTGCGACGTGGGCTGCGTGCTGAACGTGCAGGAGGATCACCTGGGCCTGGGCGGCATCGAGACGCTGAAGGACCTCGCCGCCGTGAAGTCCGTGGTGACGGAGAGCGTGCGGCGCGACGGCTGCTCCGTGCTCAACGCCGACGACCCGCTGACGGTGGGCATGGCGCGCCACGCCGGCGGGCGCATCGCCTTCTTCTCCCTGCACGGCGACGCGATGCCCCCCACCTGCGCGCGCACGTGAAGGCCGGGCGCCTGGCCGTGGTGCACGAGCCGGGGCCGGATGGCGACGTCATCGTGCTGCACGACGACGCGCGCCGCCTGCCGATCATGGGCGTGGCCGAAATCCCGGCCACCTTCGGCGGGCTCGCCCTGTTCAACGTGGCCAACGCGCTGGCCGCCGTCGCCATGGCCTACGCCGCCGGCATCACGCCGCCTGCCATCCGCGCCGCGCTGGGGGGCTTCACCTCATCCTTCGAGCAGAATCCGGGCCGGCTCAACATGCTCGACGCGGGCGGGGTGCGCATCATCGTGGACTACGCCCACAACCCCGCCGGGGTGGCCGCCCTGTGCGCCCTGGTGGCCGGGCTGCGGCCGCGGCACCGGCGCGCCATCGGCATGCTCAGCTGCCCGGGCGACCGGCGCGACGAGGACCTGCGCGCCATCGGCGCCACCGGCGCGGCCGCCTTCGACGAGATCGTGGTGCGCGAGCGCCCCGAGACCCGCGGCCGGCCCGAGGGCGAGCTGATGCGCCTCATCGCCGAGGGCGCGCTCGCCGCGGGCTTCCCCGCCGCGCGCCTGCACCGCGTCGCCGAGGAGCAGGATGCGCTGGAGCATTGCCTGGCCCTGTCCCGTCCGGGCGACCTGGTGGTGCTGACGCCCTCGGACCTGGAGGCGGCCTGGGCGCGCGTGCAACGCCACGTCCCCGCCCGCGAGACGGCGGAGGCCTGAGCCATGGCGCAGTGGAGCCTGATCCTGCACGGCGGCGCCAAGGCCATCGCGCCCGGCGCGGAGGCGGCGAACCGCG
>JALHNW010000297.1 GCA_022843345.1 Rubritepida sp.
GTCGGCGGCGAGGCGGTGGGGGGGCCACCACCTCGCGGCAGAAGCGCGCCATCTCCTCCACCAGCGCGGCGACCTCGTCGGCCGCCAGTTCGCCGGGCATGGGATACAGGCGGGTGAGGGCGAAGGTGATGTCGGCCGTCTGGGTCATGCTCGTTCCTCTGGTCAATCCAGCTTCACCTGGGCGGCGCGGATGACGGCGCTGTAGCGCTCGGCGTCGCGCCGCAGCAGGGCGGCGGCGTCGGCCGCGGTGCCGCCGCCGACGATGAAGCCGCTGTCGCGCAGGCGCTGGCGCACCGCGGGGTCGTTCAGCGCGCGGTTCACGCCGTTGACCCAGCGCGCCGTGATGGCCTCGGGCAGGCCGCCCGGGCCGATCACCATGTACCACACATTGGCGTCGAAGCCGGGAAAGCCGGATTCGGCCACCGTCGGCAGCTCGGGCAGCCATTCGACGCGGGCCGGCATCGTGGTCGCCAGCGCCCGCACCCGTCCAGCGCGGATATGCGGCAGGTAGGTGGGCAGCGTGTCCATGGCGAGCTGGATGCGCCCGGCCAGCACCTCCGTCACCGCCTGCCCCGTGCCGCGGAACGGGACGTGGACCATGGACAGCCCGGCGCGCGCCGAGAGCAGCTCGGCCGCGATGTGCTGCTGCGTGGCGACGCCGGAGGAGGCGTAGTTGATCAGCCCCGGATTGGCCTTCGCGTGCGCGAGGAACTGCCCGAAATCGCGCGCCGGGCTGTCGTTGGGCACCACCACCACCAGCGGCACGGTCCCGGCCAGGATCACCGGCGTCTGGTCGCGCAGGATGTCGTAGGGGGGCGGCGTCATCAGCGGCGGCACGACGGCCGAGGCGCTGACCGTGGTCATCGCCATGGTGTAGCCGTCCGGCCGCGCGCGGGCGAGCTGGCCGATGCCCAGCGTGCCGGACGCGCCGGCCCGGTTCTCGATGGCCAGCGGCTGGCCCAGCTCCTCCTGCACCGCGGGCTGGATGGCGCGGGAGATGATGTCCGTCCCACCCCCGGGCGCGAAGGGGATGAGGAAGCTGATGGGGCGCGTGGGATAGGCTTGCGCGCGGGCGAGGGATGGCGTCGCGAGCGCGGCGAGCAGCAGGGGGCGGCGGAGCATGGCGGTTTCCTCGTTTTCCCGCAGCCTATCCCCTGCCGCGCCGCCGCGTCACGCCTGCTTGCGCTCGATGAGCGAGCGGCGGATCTTCCGGCCGCGGCGGATGCGGTCCACGATGAACTCCTCCTCGCCCCGGCGGATGGCGCGGCCGAAGGCCTGCGCGTCCTCCGTGAAGCGGGCCAGCATCTCCAGCACCGCCTCGCGGTTGTTCAGGAACACGTCGCGCCACATCGCCACGTCGCTGGCCGCGATGCGCGTGAAGTCGCGGAAGCCGGAGGCGGCGAACTTCAGCACGCCCTCGCGCGTCTCCTCGCCCAGGTCGTCCGCCGTGCCGCAGATGGTGAAGGCGATCAGGTGCGGCAGGTGCGAGACGATGGCCACCACCTTGTCATGCGTCACCGGGTCCATGCTCTCGACCATGGAGCCGCAGCGGCGCCAGAACTCGCGCAGCGTCTCCACCGCCGCCGGGTCGGTGCCGGGCAGGGGGGTGACGATGCAGTAGCGCCCCTCGAACAGCGTGGCGAAGCCGGCATCGGGGCCGCTGTATTCCGTGCCCGCCATCGGGTGCGCGGGCACCAGGTGGACGCCCGGCGGGCAAAGGGGCTGGAGGTCGCGCACCACGGAGCCCTTGGTGGAGCCCACGTCGGACAGGATGGCGCCAGGTTCCAGGTGCGGCGCGATGCGCGCCATGACGCCCGCGAAGGCGCCGACCGGCACGCAGAGGATGACGAGGCCGGCGCCCTTCACCGCCTCGGCGGGGTCCTCCTCCACGCGGTCGGCGAAGCCGAGTTCGCGCACGCGCCTCAGGGTCTCGGGGGAGCGGGCGCTCACCACCACCTCGCGCGCCAGCGTGCCGGATTCGCGGGCGCGGCGGGCGATGGAGCCGCCGATCAGCCCGGCGCCGATCAGGGCGATCCGGCCGAAGAGGGGCTCCGTCATCCGCGCATGTGCTGGGTCAGCGCGTCCACCACCATCCCGCACTCCTCCGCCGTTCCCACGGTGATCCGCAGGCAGGTGGGCAGGGCGTAGCCGGCCACCGCGCGCACGATCAGGCCGCGCGCCTTCAGCGCCGCATCGGCCGCCTTCGCCGCCTCCGCGGTGCCGAAATCGGCCAGCACGAAGTTGCAGTGGCTGGGCCAGGCGCGGATGCCCGCCGCCTCCAGCCCCGCCACCAGCCTGGCGCGCCATTCGGTGTTGTGCGCCACGCTGCGCTCGATCCAGCCCGGCTCGGCGAGGGCTGCGATGCCGGCGGCCATGGCGGCGCTGTTCACGTTGAAGGGCCCGCGGATGCGCGCGATCACGTCCGCCACCCTGGGCGGCATGTAGGCCCAGCCCAGCCGCATCCCACCCAGGCCGTAGATTTTCGAGAAGGTGCGCGTCATCACCGTGGTGCCCGACGCGTCCACCAGCGCCTGGCCGGGGTCGTAATCCGGCTCCGTCACGTATTCGGCGTAGGCGGCGTCCAGGATCAGCAGGATGTCGTCGCGCAGCCCGGCGCGCAGGCGCTCCACCTCGGCCCGCGGCAGCAGCGCGCCGGTCGGGTTGTTGGGGTTCACCAGGCAGACGAGCTTCGTGCGCGGGCCGACGGCGGCCAGCATCGCGTCCACGTCGGCCACCAGCTCGCGCTCCGGCACCTTGATGACCGTGCAGCCGGCGTAGCGCCCGGTCAGCTCGTACATCACGAAGCCGTGGGCGGGCATCACCAGCTCCGTCCCCTCGCCGCCATAGGCGAGGATGAGGTAGGCGATCAGCTCGTCCGAGCCGTTGCCGCAGACGATTCGCGCGGGGTCCAGGCCGAAGCGGGCGCCGATCGCCTCGCGCAGCGCCATCGCACTCCCGTCCGGGTAGCGGTGGGCGTCGCGCGCCGCCTTCGCGATGGCCTCGATCGCGCCGGGCGGCGGGCCGAAGGCGCCCTCGTTGGAGGACAGCTTGATGATGCGGTTGACGCCGGGGAGCTTCGATTCGCCGCCCACATAGGGCTCGATGGTGAGGATGCTCGGGCGGGGGAGAAGGGCGTTCATGCGGCGCCTCGTTCGGGGATGGCGTAGCGGCCGAGGATGACGGCGCCGGCCGGCGCCTCGGCGCCCTCCAGCAGGGCGCGGGTGAAGCCGGCCTCGCGGCGCAGCACCAGCACCTTCGCGCCGGGGTGGCGGGCGGCGATGGCGGCGCGGCCTTCCTCGGCCGGGGTCTCGATGCGGAACAGCAGCAGGTCGGCGCCGCTGGCATCCGCCGGGTGCAGGGCCACCACGGCGGCCTCCAGGGGTGGCTCGCCGGCCGACAGAAAGGGCAGGCGGGCGATGACGTGCAGCGTGCCGTCCAGGCGCGTCCACCATTCCTCCGCCGGCTGGTCGCTTTCGCGCGGCCAGGGCAGCACGGCGGCGGCGGCCACCTTGCCGGACACGGCGTTCAGCGCGGCGGCGATGGAGGGCTGCGGCTTCAGCGGCGTTGCGGTGCCGAAATGCTCGATGGCCAGCCGCCCGAGCGCGATGTCGGCCGGCAGGGCGACGGCCCGGCCCCCCTGCTGCGCGACGGAGGAAGCGAAGACCTC
>JALHNW010000298.1 GCA_022843345.1 Rubritepida sp.
CCCGGCTTCGGCCAGGGCGCGCACCTGCGCCGCCAGGGCCGGGCCGGCGCCGGCCACGTCCAGGCCCCCTTCCGTGGTCAGCTCCGCCCGCTTCTCGGGCACGATGCAGCAGGCGGCCAGCCCGTGTTCCGCGCGCAGGCGCAGCGCGATGGCGACCATCTCGTCCGTGCCCGCCATCTCGAAGTTCAGGCGGGTGGGCACCCCGGCCGCGATGGCGAACACGTCCGCGTCGCGGATGTGGCGCCGGTCCTCGCGCAGGTGCAGGGTGATGCCGTCCGCCCCCGCCGCGATGCACGCGCGCGCCGCCCGCACCGGGCAGGGATGCGCCCCCCCGCGCGCGTTCCGCAGCGTCGCCACGTGGTCGATGTTCACCGAGAGCCGCATGTCCGTGTCCTGCCGAGTGCGTCCGCCAGCCGCAGCGCGGCCAGCAGGGAATTGGGGCTGGCGACGCCGCGCCCCGCGATGTCCAGTGCCGTGCCGTGGTCCGGGCTGGTGCGGATGATGGACAGGCCCAGCGTCACGTTCACGCCGCCCTCCATGTCCAGCGTCTTGATCGGGATCAGCGCCTGGTCGTGGTACAGGCAGATCGCCGCGTCATAGGTGGGGCGCGCGAGCGCGGTGAACAGCGTGTCGGGCGGGTGCGGCCCGGTGGCCTCGATGCCCTCCGCGCGCAGCATGGCCACGGCGGGGGCGACGATGGCCGCGTCCTCGTGCCCCAGCGTGCCGGCCTCGCCCGCATGGGGGTTCAGGCCGGCCACGGCGAGGCGCGGGCGCGCGATGCCGAAGTCTCGCACCAGCGCCGCGTGGGTGACGCGCGCGTGCTCCGCGATCAGGCCGGGCGTCAGGCGGGCGATGGCGCGGGCCAGCGGCTCGTGCACCGTCACCGGCACCACGCGCAATTGCGGGCAGGCCAGCATCATCACCGGCGGCACCCCCGTGCCGGCCAGCGCGCCCAGGAACTCGGTGTGGCCGGGGTGCCCGAAGCCTGCCGCCGTCAGCACCGATTTCTGGATGGGGCAGGTCACCACCGCCGCGGCCCGCCCGGCACGGGCCAGCGCCACCGCCTCCTCGATCGCCGCGATCACGGCGGGCGCATTGGCCGCGTCCAGCACGCCGGGCCGGGCGGGGGCGGGCAGGGGGCGGTGCAGCACGGGCAGCGCATCCCCGAAGGCGGCCGCCGCCTCCTCGATGGAAGCCACCCGCACCACCGGCACGCCGGCGTAGAGCGCCGCATCGCCGATGGCGCAGAAGGGCGGCGCGCCCGCCTGCCACGCCTTGGCCGTGACCTCCGGCCCGATGCCGGCCGGCTCGCCCATGCTCAGCGCGATCATGGGCGCAGGCGCCCCAGCAGCGCGTCCACCTCGGCCGCGGTCTGGTAGCAGCCGAAGCCCAGGCGCAGCCGGCTGCCGCGCCGGTCCGTCACCACGCCGCGCGCCAGCAGGCGCCCGTGCCAGGCTTCCGCGTCGTCCAGCTCGAAGCACAGGAAGTTGCCGCGCATGGGGTCGTCGGCCGGCACCACCAGCCGCGCGGGGTCCAGCCCCGTGCCGCCCAGCCCCGCCACGAAGCGCGCGGCGAGCGCGCGCGCGTGGGCGTGGATGGCCGCCACCGTCACGCCCCGTTCCTCCAGCCACCGCAGCGCCGCCACCTGCCGGAACAGGCCCGAGGGGTCGAAGGTCGCGCCCATGAAGCGCATGCCGTCCGCCGCATAGGGCACGCCGTCCTGCGGCCCCGACAGGTCGCCGAAGGCCGCGTACCAGCCGGTGTTGCGCGGGCGCGGCAGCCACCCGGGCGGGCAGTGCAGGAAGGCGCAGCCCTCGCCGCCCATGGCGTATTTGTAGCCGCCGGACAGGTAGAAGGCCCGCCCGGCGATGGCGCCGAGGTCGGTCGGCCGTGCCATGAAGCCGTGGTAGCCATCCACCACCAGCGCCGCGCCGCCCGCCGCCGCGGCCAGCGCCGCCAGGTCCACCGCCCAGCCGGAGTTGAAGAAGACCTGGCTGACCCAGACCAGGTCATACGCCTCCGCGGAGGCCGCCGCCGCCAGCCGCGCCGGCACCGCGCCGCCGGGTTCCGATTCGACCCGGGTGACGGCGGCGAGCCCCTCCTCCTCCAGCCGCGCCACCTGCCGGGCGAAGGAATGGAATTCGCCCGTGGTCGTCAGGATGCGGGGGCGTTCCGGCAGGGCGCTCAGGATGCGCGCCACGAATTCATGCGTGTTCGGCGCGAAGCACAGGGTCCGCGGGTCCGGCAGGCCCAGCACGGCGGCGATGCGCGCCTGCGCCTCCGCCCAGAGCGGGCCGAGAACCTGCGCCCATTTCCCGTCCTGCATCCGCGCCGCGGCGTCCCACGCCTCCAGCTGCGCCTGGCGCGTCACGTCCGGCCAGGGGTGGTGCGAATGCGCGGCGAAGTGCAGCCGCGCGGGCTCGGCACCGAGGAAGTGGGAAAAATCCGCGCGAAGGTCCAGCATGGCCCCCTCATCATGGAGGCTTTGGCGAAATGGGCGAGGGGATCACCACCGATTTCCGCGAACGCATGTCCTATGGCGACTACCTGGGGCTGGATGCGCTGCTGGCCACGCAGGCCCCGCTGTCGTCCCATCATGACGAGCACCTCTTCATCGCCATCCACCAGGTGCAGGAACTGTGGATGAAGCTCATGCTGCACGAGCTGTCCCTGGCGATGGACCGCATCCGCGCCGACGACCTGCGCCCCGCCTTCAAGGCCACCGCCCGCGTGGCGCGCATCCAGCAGGAGATGACCGACGCGTGGGACGTGCTGGCGACGATGACGCCCAACGACTTCGCCGCCTTCCGCGGCGTGCTCGGCTCATCCTCCGGCTTCCAGTCCTGGCAGTACCGCCTGCTGGAGTTCCGGCTGGGCGGCAAGGACGCCGCAAAGCTGGCGCCGCACAGGCACCGCCCCGACGTGCTGGCGCTGCTGGAATCCGCCCTGGCCGCCCCGTCCCTGCATGACGAGGCGCTGCGCCTGCTCCACCGCCGCGGCCACCCCATCCCGGCGGAGGTGCTGGCGCGCGACCCCACCCGCACGCACCCGCCGCACCCCGCCGTCACCGCCGCCTGGGCCGCCATCTACCGCGCCGGCGAGCGCGAGATGGAGCTGTACGAGCTGGCGGAGGAGCTGGTGGACATCGAGGACAGCTTCCAGACTTGGCGCTTCCGCCACATGCGGACCGTGGAGCGCATCATCGGCTCGCTGCCCGGCACCGGCGGCTCCGCGGGGGTGGCCTACCTGAAGGGCGTGCTGGACCACCGCTTCTTCCCCGAGCTGTTCGAGGCGCGGACGCACCTCGCTTGATCCGGCGCAAGGCGGGACGGCGGCGGCGGGTGTAGGAAGCGCCGATGCTGGCGGATTGCCTCCACGGCCTCGCGGCGCTCGGCCCCTCCGGGGTTCCGGCGCTGATGGGGGCGCTGTTCCTCGCGGGCCTCGCCGGGGGGCTGACGCATTGCGCCGGCATGTGCGGGCCCTTCGTGCTGGCGCAGTCTGGCGCGCGGGCGGATACCGCCCTGTCCGGCGGGACGCTGCGGCGGCTGGCGGGGGCGGCGCTGCTGCCCTACCACGCCGGCCGCGCCACCGGATACGTGGCGCTGGGCGCCGCCGCCGGCGGCTTCGGGGGCGTGCTGTCCGGCCTCACC
>JALHNW010000299.1 GCA_022843345.1 Rubritepida sp.
GTGACCGCCGCGCCGCCCGCCGCCGCCGCGCAGACCGTGGCGCTGGCCAATGGCCGCGTGGAGGGGCGCATCTCGGCGCGCGGCCTCATGCTCGAGCAGCTGGTGCTGAAGGACTACCGCGAGACGGTGGAGCGCGGCTCGCCCCTGGTGCGCCTGCTGGCGCCGCGCGGCATCCCCGAGGGCTACTTCGCGCAATGGGGCTGGACCGCCGCCGATGGTCGCACCGCCGTGCCCGGCAACAACACGGACTGGACGGTGACGGGCGGGCCGCTCTCCGCCGCCGCGCCGGTCACCTTCTCCTGGGACAACGGCCAGGGCCAGCTGTTCGAGGCCGTGGTGTCGGTGGACGACAACTACATGTTCCAGGTGCGCCAGCGCGTGACCAACCGCGGCACCGAGGCCGTGTCGCTGCTGCCCTGGGCGCGCATCCGGCGCGAGCGCACGCCCGCCACCGCCGGCTTCTTCATCCTGCACGAGGGCTTCATCGCCGTGCAGGACGGCCGGCTGAACGAGGTCACCTATTCCGACGGCAAGGACACGGCCACCCGGACGCGGGCGCCCGCCTTCGAGGCCGAGGCCGCCGAGGGCTGGGCCGGCCTGTCCGACAAGTACTGGCTGACGGCGCTGACGCGCGTCGAGGACGGCCAGCGCCTGCGCTCCGCCTTCCGCCACGCGCCCGAGAACGGCGTGGACCGCTGGCAGGTGGACGTGGCCCCGCCCGCCGCCGCCACTGTCGCGCCGGGTGCAACCGACGCCTTCGCCACGCGCCTCTTCGCGGGCGCGAAGGAGGTGCGGCTGCTGGACCGCTACCGCGACGAGCTGCGGATCCAGGATTTCGACAAGGCCATCGACTTCGGCTGGTTCTACTTCATCACCAAGCCGTTCTTCTACGCGCTGGACTGGCTGTTCCACGCGACGGGGAACTTCGGCATCGCGATCCTGGTCTTCACCTTCGCGCTGAAGCTCGCCTTCTTCCCGCTGGCCAACAAGGCCTACAAGAGCATGAGCAAGATGCGCCTGCTCGGCCCGAAGATGCAGGAGATCAGGGAGCGCTACAAGGAAGACCCGGCCAAGATGCAGGGCGAGATGATGGCGCTCTACAAGACGGAGAAGATCAACCCGGCCTCGGGCTGCCTGCCCATCCTCATCCAGATCCCCGTCTTCTTCGCGCTGTACAAGGTGCTGTTCGTCACCATCGAGATGCGGCACGCGCCCTTCTTCGGCTGGATCCGCGACCTTTCCGCGCCCGACCCGACGAACCTGTTCAACCTGTTCGGCCTGCTGCCCTTCACGCCGCCCGACTTCTTCCACCTGCCGGCCTGGGCGCTGATCATGGGCGTGACCATGTTCCTGCAGCAGAAGCTGAACCCGCAGCCGCCCGACCCGATCCAGGCCAAGATCTTCCAATGGATGCCGGTGATCTTCACCTTCATGCTGGCTTCCTTCCCGGCCGGGCTGATCATCTACTGGGCGTGGAACAACCTGCTTTCCATCGCGCAGCAGGGCTACATCATGCGGCTCGACAAGAAGCGCGCGGATGCCGCGCTCAGCCCCGCGCAGGGTGGCGGCGCCAAGCCGTGAGCGAGCTTCCGGCCGGAGGCCTGTCCGAGGCGCGCGACGCGGGCGAGCGCGCCGCGCTCCTCGAGGCCGGGCGCCTGCTCTTCGCCAAGCCGTGGGACTTCCGCACGGCGACGCAGACGCTGGAGCACCTGCCGGACCCGGTGGGGATCGAGGTCGCGCTCGCCGGGCGCTCCAACGTCGGCAAGTCGTCGCTGACCAACGCGCTGTCAGGGCAGAAGGCGCTGGCGCGCGTCTCGGTCACGCCCGGGCGCACCAAGCAGCTCAACTTCTTCTCCGCCCCCGAGGTGCCGCTGACCCTGGTGGACATGCCCGGCTACGGCTACGCCAAGGCCAGCAAGCTCATCAAGGAGGACTGGCAGGGGCTGATGTTCGACTACCTGCGCGGCCGCCCCAACCTGCGCCGCGTGCTGCTGCTGATGGACGCGCGCATCGAGACCAAGTCCTCCGACCGCGCGGTGATGACGCTGCTGGACAAGGCGGCCGTGCCCTTCCAGCTCATCCTCACCAAGGCCGACGGCGTGAAGCCCCCGGACCTCGCGAAGCGCCTGGCCGAGATCCAGGCCCTTGCCCGCAAGCATCCGGCCGGGCACCCGCTGGTCATCGTCACCTCCGCCGAGACGGGGATGGGGATGGAGGAGCTGCGGGCCGAGCTGGCGGCGCTGTCCGCCCAGGGTTGACGTCCTGCCCGGCGCCCCGGAAACAGGCGGCGACACACCGGGACCACGCCAGATGACCGACGCCGTTCAGACCATGGAATCCATGATCGGCGCCCTGCCCTACCTCAAGCGCTACGACGACCAGATCGTCGTCGTGAAGTATGGCGGCCACGCCATGGGCGAGGAGGAGACGGCGCTGCGCTTCGGCCGCGACATCGCGCTGCTTGAGCAGGTGGGCGTGAACCCCGTGGTGGTGCACGGCGGCGGGCCGCAGATCAACGCCATGCTGGGCCGGCTGGGGGTGAAGTCCACCTTCGTGCAGGGGCTGCGCGTCACCGACGCCCAGATGGTGGAGGTTGTCGAGATGGTGCTCTGCGGCACCGTCAACAAGCAGGTGGCCGATTCGATCACCCGCGCCGGCGCGCTGGCTGTCGGCATCTCCGGCAAGGATGGCGGGCTGATCCGCGCGCGCAAGGCGACGCGCACGGTAAAGGACCCGGGCTCGAACATCGAGCAGGTGCTCGACCTCGGCCTGGTGGGCGAGCCGGAAAGCGTGGACACGCGCGTGCTCAAGCTGCTGATCGGCGCCGACATCATCCCCGTCGTCGCCCCGGTCGGCGTCGGCGCGGACGGGCAGACCTACAACATCAACGCCGACACGGTCAGCGGCGCCATCGCCGGGGCGCTCGCGGCCGAGCGCATGCTGATGCTCACCGACGTGCAGGGCGTGCTGGACGCGGACAAGCGCTTCATTCCCGAGATGACGGTGGCCGAGGCGCGCCACGGCATCGCCGATGGCTGGATCGCCGGCGGGATGATCCCCAAGGTCGAGACCTGCATCTACGCCGTGGAGCAGGGCGTGAAGGGCGCGGTGATCCTGGATGGCCGCGTGCCGCACGCCGTGCTGCGCGAGCTGTTCACCGACGGGGGCGCGGGGACGCTCATCAAGCCCTAGGGGTTTCCCGCAGGGCGCGAGGCGCTTTCCGTTCCACTCGCCCTGCGGTAGCATCGCGGGATGCCCCTTCGCCGCACCCTGCTGCTGCTCGCGGCCCTGGCGGGGGTGGTGCTGGCCCTGATCGGCCTCGCCGCCGAGCGCCTGCTCAGCCGCGGCGACTCGCTCGCCGCCTCGGTCGCCGCGGGGTCCACCCGCCGCGGCGCCGAGCTCGCCCACGCCGTGCTGGACCGCGAGTTCACCACCAGCGCCCGGCGCCTGGACGCGCTGGAGACCGTGCTGCGCTCCGGCGCGCTGCCCGCCCGGAACGGCGCGCTGCGCGGGCAGATGCTCGGCGCCGGGCTGGAGCTGCATGAGCCGGGGTCGCTGCGCCCGCCCGACCCCGCCATCCGCCGCACCCACGGGCAGGAGCCTGGGTTGAGCCTCGCCGGCCCGTGGCGCGACCCGCGC
>JALHNW010000300.1 GCA_022843345.1 Rubritepida sp.
CTGATGGTCATGCTGCCCATCGGGCATTGCAGCAGCGTGGCGCCGTCGGGGGCCGCGCGCGCCACCGCCTCGGCGGCGATGAAGCCGTTGGCGCCGGTGCGGTTCTCCACCACCGGGCGCACGCCCAGCGTGGGCGCCACGCCCTCGGCGATCAGGCGGGCGACCAGGTCGCCGGTGCCGCCGGGGGCGAAGCCGGCCATGATGCGCGGCGGCCGCTCCTGTGCCGCGGCCAGGCCGGGGAGGAGGAGCAGGGCAAGGAGGAGGCGCTTCATCGGGGTCACTCCGCGCGGATGCCGGCGTTGCGGATCACCGCGCCCCAGGTGGCGCGGTCGGTGGCGATGGTGCGCCTGAAGGCGTCCGGCGTCTCGAAGCGCGGCACCAGCCCGGTCTCGGCCAGGCGGCGCTGCGTGGCCGGGTCCTCCACGGCGGCGCGGATCGCCTCGGCCCAGCGGGCGACGGCGGCGTCGGGCGTGGCGCGCGGGGCGCAGAAGCCAAACCAGCCGGACACAGCGTAGCCGGGCACGGCGGCGCCGATCTGCGGCACGTCCGGGAAGGCCGGGCTGCCGATCCCGTCGGCGAAGGCCAGCAGACGCATGGAGCCGCCGCGCACTTGCTGCACCGCGTCGCCCAGGTTGGTGATGATGGCGTCCACCCGGCCGGCCATCACCTCCACCACCCCCGGTGCCGCGCCGCGGAACGGCACGTGGACGAGCTGCACGCCGGCCATCTGCTCCAGCCGCGCGCCGGAAAGGTGGGAGACGGCGCCGATGCCCGCGCTCGCGTAGGTCAGCGTGCCCGGGCGCGCGCGGGCGGCGGCGAGGAACTCCTCCACCGTGCGGAAGGGCGAGGCGGCCGCGACGAACATCGCCTGGGTGGAATGGGCGAAGTTGGCGATGGGCACCAGGTCGCGCCCAGGGTCCACCGGCATCTGCGCCCCGGGCAGCTCGGGCGAGATGGTGAGCATCCCGGTGGAGCACTGCACGACCGTGCTGCCATCGGCCGGCGAGCGCGCCGCCTCGGCCGCGGCGAGGAAGCCGTTGGCGCCGGTGCGCACCTCCACCACCGGGCGCGTGCCCAGGGTGGGGGCGGCGCCCTCGGCCAGGATGCGGTTCACCATGTCGCTGGTCCCGCCGGCGGCGAAGCCACCCAGGATGCGCGCCTGCTGCGCCTGGGCGGGCGCGGCCAGCAGCAGCAGGGCGAGGAGGAGGCGCCTCATGGCCGCATCCTCAGCGCCGACGGCGCCGGGCTCAGCAACGGGCGAGCCAGGTCGGCGAACTCGGTCAGCAGGCGGCGGGTGTCGCGCGGGTCCACGATCTCCTCCACCCAGAAGGTCTCGGCGGTGCGGAAGGGCGAGCGCAGCTTGTTCAGCCGGTCCTCGATCTCCGCCAGCTTGGCGGCCTTGTCGTCGGCCGCGGCGATGTCGGCGGCGTAGGCGGCCTCGATCCCGCCTTCCAGCGGCAGCGAGCCCCAGCGGGCGGACAGCCAGGCGTAGCGCAGCGACAGCCGCCCGGCCGGCGCGTGCGCGGCGCCGGCCACGCCGAAGGCGTTGCGGATGATCACCGTGCACCAGGGCACCGTGGTCTGCCCCATCGCCGCCATGGCGCGCACGCCCAGGCGGATGGTGGCGGCCCTCTCCGCCTCCAGCCCCACCATGAAGCCCGGGCAGTCGCAGAGATACACCACGGGCAGGTGGAAGGTCTCGGCCAGGTCGAGGAAGCGGATGATTTTGGAGCAGGCATCGGCGGTCCAGGAACCGCCGTAGAAGAAGGGGTCGGAGGCCATCACCGCCACCGGCAACCCGTTCAGCCGTGCGAGGCCGGTGATGATGGGCCGCCCGAACATCTTGCCCATCTCGAAGAAGGACCCGCGGTCCACCACGGATTCCACGATGGGCCGCATCTGGTACACGCGCCGCCGGTCGCGCGGGATGGCGGTGAACAGCGCCTCGTCGCGCCGCCGCGGGTCGTCCTCGCACGCCGTGACCGGCGGCAGGGCGTGGACGGAGGGCGGCAGGTAGGACAGGAAGCGGCGCGCGGCGGCGAAGGCCTCCTCCTCCGTCTCCACCGCGTGGTCCACGGCGCCGGATTTCGTCTGGATTTCCCAGCCGCCCAGCTCGGTCTTGGACAGGTCCTGGCCCAGCCGCGCCACCACCGGCGGGCCGGCGACGAACATCGCGGATTGCTTCGTCATCACGGAATAGTGCGAGGCCGCCAGCCGCGCCGCGCCCAGCCCGGCGACCGAGCCCAGCCCGAGCCCCACCACCGGCACCACGGCCATGTTGGCGGTGGTGAGGTGGAACAGCTGGGTCTGCCCCACCCCGCCCGGCAGGTTGGCCCTTCCCGTCGTCTCGATGGTCTTGACGGAGCCGCCGCCCCCCGAGCCCTCGATGACGCGGATGATGGGCAGGCGCAGCTCATGGGCCATGCGCTCGGCCATCACCGGCTTCTCGCGGATGGTGGCGTCGGCGCTGCCACCGCGCACGGTGAAGTCGTCGCCGACGATCACCACCGTGCGGTCCTCCACCTTGGCGCGGCCCATCACGCAGTTCGAGGGGGTGAGCGTCACCAGCCGGTTCTGCGCGTCATACTCGGCGCGGCCGGCGATGGCGCCGATCTCGTGGAAGCTGCCCGGGTCGGCCAGCTTCTCCACCCGCTCGCGCACCGTCAGCCGGCCGCCGGCGTGCTGGCGGGCCACCTTGTCGGGGCCGCCCATCTCCCGCGCATGGGCCTCGCGCAGGCGCAGCTCGTCCAGTTCCGGCTGCCAGCCGGTGGCGGTCATCGGGCGGGTTCCGTCAGGCATTGCTCGACCAGGCGCTGGCGCGCCTCCTCCAGGAAACGGGTGTGCATCGCGGCGCCGCGCATCTCGGGCGAGCGGAGTGCTGCGGCGAGGAACGTGGCGTTCACCCGCAGCCCCTCGACGCGCAGCTCGTCCAGCGCCGTGGCCAGGCGCTCCAGCGCCTCCGCGCGCGTGGGCGCATGGGCGATGAGCTTGGCCAGCAGGGAATCGTAGAAGGGCGTGACGGCGTCGCCCCCGCGCACCCCGGCATCCACCCGCACACCCTCCGGCCAGCGCAGCGCCGCGATGCGGCCGGGACAGGGGAGGAAATTGCGCGCCGGGTCCTCGGCGCAGAGCCGCGCCTCCACGGCATGGCCGTCCAGGCGGATGTCGTCCTGCGCGAAGGGCAGGCGCTCGCCGGCGGCGATGCGGATCTGCCATTCCACCAGGTCCAGCCCCGTCACCATCTCGGTGACCGGGTGCTCGACCTGCAGGCGCGTGTTCATCTCCATGAACCAGATGCGGCCTGGGCGAAGCGGCGCCTCGGCGATGAACTCCACCGTGCCGGCGCCGACATAGCCGGTGGCGCGCGCCAGGGCGCAGGCGTGCCGGCCCAGCGCGGCGCGGGTGGCGGCATCCACGCTCGGCGCGGGGCTTTCCTCCACCAGCTTCTGGTGGCGGCGCTGGAGGGTGCAGTCGCGCTCGCCCAGATGCAGCACGGTGCCATGGGCATCGGCCAGCACCTGCACCTCGATGTGGCGGGCGCGGGGGACCGCGCGCTCCAGCAGCAGGCGGTCGTCGCCGACGATGGCGGCCTCGCGCCGCGCCGCCTCGACCGCGCCGG
>JALHNW010000301.1 GCA_022843345.1 Rubritepida sp.
CCACCCCCAGCTCGGCCAGCCGCCCCAGCCAGGCCCGCAGCAGCGGCGAGGCCTTCATCGCCCGCGGGAACACCCGCCCCGACGAGCCGACGAAGGTCTCCTGCCCCAGCGCGTGGCACCAGCCGCGCAGCCCGTCCGGCCCGAAGGCTGCGATGAACGGCGCCAGCCGCGCGGCGGCATCGCCGTAGGCGTCGAGGAAGCGCGGCATCGGCGTCGAGTGCGTGAGGTTCAGCCCGCCCCGCCCGGCCATGAGGAACTTGCGCGCCGGCGAGGGCATGGCGTCGCACACCACGACGCGCAGCCCGGCCTGGGCCAGCGCCTCGGCGGCCATCAGCCCGGCCGGCCCGGCCCCCACCACCAGCGCGTCCAACGGCGGCGCTACTTGCCGCGGGTCATGTAGCGGGCGAAGGCGAAGATGAAGCCACCGGCGGCCAGCAGCATCGCTGGGCCGAGGAGAAGCAGCAGCAAGTCCTGCCCGGTCATCCCTTCAAGCCTCCCAGCAACAGGTGCGCCGATACATGTAGCACGATGCCGCCGATAAAGAAGGCGAAGCCCGCCAGCAGCGCGAAGGGCGGCGCCGCGGAGACGGCGACGGTGCCGTAGAGCACCGCCACCATGGGGGTGAAGACGCCGATGACCAACGCGGCGACGGCCAGCTGGTTCAGCGCCGTGGCGGCCAGCTTCAGCCGTTCGTTCTGGACCAGCGACATCAGAACCGCACCAGCGCCGCCCCCCAGGTCAAGCCGCCGCCGATCGCCTCCAGCAGCACCAGGTCGCCCGCCTTGATCCGCCCGTCATTCGCCGCTTCCGCCAGCGCCAGCGGGATGGACGCCGCCGAGGTGTTGGCGTGCCGGTCCACCGTCACCACCACCCGCTCCGCCGGCAGCCCGAGCTTCCTGCCCATCGCCTCGATGATGCGGATGTTCGCCTGGTGCGGCACCAGCCACTGCACCTCGCCGCGCCCCAGCCCGTTGGCGAGGAGCGCCTCGTCCACCACCGAGGCCAGCTTGGTCACCGCGTGCTTGAACACCTCGCGCCCCGCCATCCGCAGCGGCCCGGTCGTGCCCACCACCTCCAGGATGCCGGCGTGGCGCCCGTCGGCGTGCAGGTGGGTGGACAGCACGCCGCGCTCCCCCTCCTCCAGCCGCAGCACCACCGCGCCCGCCCCGTCGCCGAACAGCACGCAGGAGGTGCGGTCCGTCCAGTCCAGGATGCGCGAATACACCTCCGTGCCGATCACCAGCGCGGTGCGCCCCTGCCCGGCCCGCAGCAAGCCGTCGGCGATGGACAGCGCGTAGACGAATCCCGTGCAGGCGGCCGAGACGTCGAAGCCGTAGCCCCGCTCCATCCCCAGCATGGCCTGGATCCGCACGGCGGTGGAGGGGAAGGCGTTGTCCGGCGTGGCGGTGGCCACGATCACCGCGTCCACCTCGCCCACCTCCACCCCGGCCGCCGCCAGGGCCTTGCGCGCCGCCTCCGCGCCCAGCGACGCCGCGCTGTCCCCCGGCCCGGCCAGGTGCCGCTGCGTGATGCCCGAGCGCTCCCGGATCCACGCATCCGTCGTCTCCAACCCGAAGCGCGCCGCCAGCGCGTCGTTGGAGACGACATCGGCCGGCAGGTGCCCGCCGCAGCCCAGGATGCGCGATCGCAGCATGTGTCGTGTCAGTCCTGCGGCACGCGGGTCTCGGCGAGCCGCGCCAGACCCTCGCGGATGGTGTTGGTGAAGCCGTGGGTGACCATGTCCATCGCCACATCGACGGCATGGGCGAAGCCGGTCGCGTCCGTCCCGCCATGGGACTTCACGACCACGCCGTTCAGCCCCAGCAGGATGGCGCCGTTGTAGCGGCGCGGGTCCATCCACTCGCGCAGCCGCTCCAGGGCGGGGCGGGCCAGCAGGTAGCCGATGCGCGCCAGCAGCGAACTCGTGAACACCTGCCGCAGCAGGTCGCGCATCAGCTTCAGCGCGCCCTCGCCGGTCTTGAGCGCCACGTTGCCGGTGAAGCCGTCCGTCACCACCACGTCCACCGTGCCGGCGGCGATGTCGTGCCCCTCGACGAAGCCGTGGAAGGCCAGGCCCGGCTGGGCGCGCAGCACGTCGGCCGCCTCGCGAACCCGGTCGTCGCCCTTCAGTTCCTCCGAGCCCACGTTCAGCAGCCCCAGCGTGGGCGCCGGCAGCCCCAGCACGGCGCGGGCGAAGGCGTCGCCCATGATGGCGAACTCGACGAGGTTGCGCGCGTCGCACGCCACGTTCGCGCCCAGGTCCAGCATCACCACGTCCCCGCGCGCCGAGGGCGTGATGGCGGCCAGCGCCGGCCGGCTGATCTCGGGCATGGTCTTGATGACGATCTTGGCCAGCGCCATGAGCGCGCCGGTGTTGCCGGCCGACACCACCGCCGCCGCCTCGCCGCGGGCCACCGCGTCGATGGCGATCCGCATGGAGGAGTTGCGCAGCCGCAGCGCCTGGGTCGGCTTCATGTCGCCCGGGATGGCGTCGGGCGCGTGGCGCAGCACGGAAAGCCGCGCCACGCTCGGCCGCGCCTGGAGCATCGGCGCCAGCCGCGCCTCGTCGCCCACGATGAGGAAGGAGGCGCCGGGGTGCCGCTCGGCCGCCAGCACCAGCCCGTCGAGCACGGATTCGGGCGCGCGGTCCCCTCCCATGGCGTCCACGGCCAGGGAGAAGCGCCGCCCCACGGCATCGGCAGGGACCGTCATGTTCAACTCAGCCTGGCCCCACGCCGCAGCGCCGCCTCAGAGGCGAACAACGCCCTTCACGGCGTCGGCGGCCACGACCTCCTTGCCGTCGTAGTGCCCGCAGGAGGCGCAGACGTGGTGCGGGCGCTTCAGCTCGCCGCAGTTGGAGCACTCCATCCCCGTCACCTTCTCCAGCGCGTGGTGCGAGCGGCGCATGCCCATGCGGGAGGGCGAGGACTTCTTCTTCGGGACGGCCATGGCGGCAGCCTTTCAACTCGGAACACGGATTCGGCGGGCGGATGCCCGTGCGGGAACCACCGCAAGGCGTCAGCCCCCGGCAGGAAGCGGCGCGGATAGCACCCCCGCCGCCCCAGGGCAACCTACTCCCGCGGCTTGAGCCGCGCGAGGGCCGCGAAGGGGCCATGCGCGCCCGCGTGCTCGGCCGGCACCTCCGCCCCCGGGGCGCGCGGGTACGGGTCCAGGCCGAGCGAGAGCTGCTGCACCAGCTCCTCCCCCAGGTCCACCTCGCCGGCCGCGTTGCTCTCGATGTCGTCGGGGTCGTCGTCGCCGTCGCTGGGTTCCTCGCCCGGCGGCAGCAGGCGCCAGGCGAAGCGCTCCTCCACCACCGCCGGCAGGGGGGCCAGCGTCACCACGCATTCCTGCGTCACCTCGGCGCGCAGCGTGCCCTCCACGCCCACGCTCCCGCCCCGCCCCGGCTTGAGCGCCAGCTCGGCGGACAGCGAGCCCACCGCCGGCAGCCCGAGCCGCGCGGCGATGGCCGGCAGCGCCTCCGCGGGTGCGGCCAGCCGCAGACGCTTGCCGCCCGCGGGAACGTTGGCGACCACGATGGGGTGCGACCACTCCACGCTCATGCGAAGCGCGCCTCGCCGCGCTGGAAGCCGTCCAGGTCCTGCCCG
>JALHNW010000302.1 GCA_022843345.1 Rubritepida sp.
CCTTGCGCGCGCTGGGGGGCGTGCTGCGGCGGCTGCCGGGGCGGCCGGACCTGCTGCGGTTCCTCATCGCGCGGCTGCTGTACACCGATGGGCTGAACGTGCTGTTCGCCTTCGGGGCCGTGTTCGCCGCGGGGGCCTTCGGGATGGGCTTCACCGAGATCCTGCTGTTCGGCATTGCGCTGAACGTCACGGGGGGCATCGGCGCGCTGGCGGGCGGCTTCGTCGAGGAGCGGCTGGGGGCGCGGCGGACGGTGCTGGTCGCGCTGCTGGCGCTGATGGCGCTGGGCGCGGCCATGCTGCTGGTGCAGGACAAGGCGTGGTTCTGGGCCCTGGGCGTGGCGCTGGGGCTGTTCTTTGGGCCGGCGCAGGCCGGCAGCCGCTCGCTGATGGCGCGCATGGCGCCGCCGGGCGAGGTGGCGGCGCATTTCGGGCTGTTCGCGCTGAGCGGGCGCGCGACCAGCTTCCTGGGGCCGGCGCTGCTGGCGCTGGTCACCACCGCCACCCAGAGCCAGCGCTGGGGGATGGCGGTGGTGCTGGCGCTGCTGGGCGGGGGCGCCGCCCTGCTGGCGACCGTGCGCTCAGAATAGCGCGGCGGGCGCCACGGTGCTGCCGGTGAAGCCGCGCATGCGCAGCGGCTGCATGACGAAGCAGAACTCGCTGCGCCCCGTCGCGGCGAGCTCGATGAGGTTCATGTTCTCCAGCAGGTGCACGCCATGCACCACCAGCGCGATCTGGTGCACGGGCAGCGAGGCGTTGGGCATGGTCTTGGATGGCGCGCATTCCACCGGCCAGTTGTCGGCGCCCAGCAGCAGCGGGTTGCGCGCGATCAGCCATTCGGCGGCCGCCACGCCGATGCCGGGGCAGGTGCGGACGTAGCGGGCGTTGTCGCGGCCCCACAGATGCGCCCAGCCGGTGTTGATGATCATGGCGTCGCCCTCGCGCAGCTCCACGCGCTGGCGGGCGAGGCACTGCTCCAGGTCGGCGACGGTGATCTCGTAGTCGTCGGGCAGGGTCTGGGTGCCCTTCAGGGCGGCCACGTCCATGAGCACGCCGCGGGCCATGATCATGCCCACCGTCTCGATCCCCATCTCGCGGAAGCCGCCGCGGGTGGCGATGGAGGGGATCTCGACGCAGTTGTAGGTCTGGTCGCCGATGGTCTGGTGGGGGAAGCCGTCGAACTGGGTGCCGACCTGGGCCATCTCGCCGATCACGATCTCCTCGTTGGAGCCGCGCTGGTTCGCCTCGGGGTTCATGAAGGTGCGCTTGAGGTGGACGTCGAAGCGGCGCGTGCCGAAGAAGGGCATGGTCTGGGCCAGCTCGTGGCCGATCTCGATCTTGCGGCCCTCGCGGATCATGGCGGCGGCCTGGCGCATGCGCTCGGGCGTCATGGTGTTGAGGCTGCCGCGGCGGTCGGCCGCGCCCCAGCGGGAGGGGCAGCGCTGGGCGGCCGCGGGGGGCGACCAGCCCGATTGCTGGGCGGAAAGCGGCGTGGCGGCGCAGGCCATGCAGGCGCCGAACAGCGCCCGCCGGGACAAGGATCTCATTCTGTTTCCTCCGCGTGTGTCGTTCGCGACGCCCGGCACGGCGCGCGTGCAGGCTGTCACGCCGCGGAGGGGAACGCCAGGGTCAGACGCCGCTGTAGAGGTAGGCAGGCATGGGCAGCGTCTCGTCACGCACGGCGCGCACGCCGGGCACGGATTCGGCCAGCACGCGCAGGCCGCGCTTCACGCCCTCGTCGCGCATGAAGCCGTGGAACTCCACGATGCCGTCCTTCACCTCGACCAGGGTGTGGAAGCTGTCCACCCAGGGCTGGCGGCGCATCAGCGCCAGCACGGCGCGGCGGATGCGGTCGTCCGAGCAGTCGGCCAGCTCGGCCGGCTCGGCCACCAGGGCGCGCAGCAGGTCGGCGCGGGAGACGATGCCCTTCAGGCGGCCCTCCTCGATCACCAGCACGCGGCGGATGCCGCGCTCCTCCATGATGGCCGCGATCTCGCCCGCCGTGGTGTCGGCGGTCACCGAGACGACCTCCTCCGTCATCACGTCGGCGGCGCGCAGGCCGTGGGTGCGGGCGTAGCGCTCCGCCTCCTCGCCCGGGTTCACGAACAGGGAGCGGAACCAGGAGGCGGGCTTCTCCACCTCGCCGGCCAGGCGGCGGATCAGGTCGGCCTCCGTCACCACGCCCATCACGTCGCCCGCCTCGCCCAGCACGGGCACGGCGGAGATGCCGCGCTCGGCCAGCAGGCGGGCGATGGCGAGCACGGGGGTGGCGAGGGGGACGGTGACGACGTCGGGCGTCATCAGGTCTCGGGCGGAAAGGCGGTTCATGGGGGGTGCTCCCTGATGTCGGAGCATAGATTGGCGGCCGCGAGGGGGGCGCGCATTGATCCGGCGCAAGGGTGGCGGCCATCGGCGGGGGCGATGGGCGGCATCGGCGCTGGGGCGTTCCCGGGGCGGCGCGCGGGCGGCATGATGGGGCACGCACGCAGGGAGCCCGCGCCGATGCATCCGTTCCACCGCACCACCATCGCCCTCGCGGCGTGCCTGCCCGCGCTGCTGGGGGCGGCGGGCGCGGCGGCGCAGGGCGCATCCTCCGAGCGGCTGGAATGCGGCGGCAGCATCGCCGTCTCGGTCGTCGTGCAGCGGGGCGGGGCGCCGACGCGCTATTCGGCGCAGATCTCCGACCGTACCGACGCGCCCGGCAGCCGGCGCTACCGCGTGCAGTGGACGGCGCCCGCGGGCACGCCCGCCTGGGTGGTGGCGCAGCCGCCGGCCGAGCTGGTGATGGCGGCCGGCAGCCGGCAGCGCGTGCTGGTGGCGACCGAGCGGCGGCCCGACGGGCTGGCGCAGGCGAGCATGGACCCGCAATCGGTGCTGGCGGCGCTGCGGATCACCTGCCCGCGCTGAGGGCGTTTGCCATCGGCGGTGCGCCTCCCTATCTGGGATGGGGAAACACCACCCGGAGGAAACATCGCCCATGAGCACCATCACCCGCCGCGCCGCGCTGGCGCTGCCCGCACTCGGCCTGGCCGCGCCCGCCATGGCGCAAGGGCAGCAGCTGGTCATCGGCACCGGCACCACGGGGGGCGTGTACTTCCCGCTGGGCGGGGCGCTGGCCAACTACCTGTCGCGCGCGCTGCCGAACACGGCGGCCACCGCGGAGGTCACCGCGGGCTCCACCGCCAACTTCCAGCTGCTGGGCGCCAACCGCGCGCAGATCGTGTTCGGGCAGGTGGACGCGGCGGTGGACAGCATCCGCGGCGCCGGGCAGTTCCGCGGGCGGCAGGTGCCGACGCGCGCCATCGCCGTGCTCTACACCAACCGCATGCAGGTGGTGACGACGGCCGACCGCGGCATCCGCACCATGGCGGACCTGCGGGGCAAGCGCATCAGCACCGGCGCGCCGCAGAGCGCGACCGAGCTGTTCGCGCGCCGGCTGATCGCCGCCGCCGGGCTGAACATCGAGCGCGACTTCCGCGGCGTGGAGCGCCTGAGCCCGGCCGAATCCACCAACGCGATCCGCGACAACAAGGTGGACGCCTACTTCTTCGTCTCGGGCGTGCCGACGAGCGCGATCACCGACCTCGCCGCCACGAGATCGGAAGAGCGT
>JALHNW010000303.1 GCA_022843345.1 Rubritepida sp.
GCGGCGTGCCGGCGGCGACGCGCGCGCAGGTCACGGCCTACGCCTGCGCGGGGCGGCCGTGATCAGACGTGGAAACTCTCGCCGCAGCCGCAGCGGCCCTTCTCGTTCGGGTTGGTGAAGGAGAAGCCGGCGCTCATCGCCTTCACCTCGTAGTCCATCACCGTGCCGATCAGGTAGAGCGAGGCCTTGCGGTCCACCAGCACCGTCAGGCCCTTGTCCGTCACCACCTCGTCCCCCGGGCCGGGCGCGTCCACGAAGTCGAGCTCGTAGGCCATGCCGGAGCAGCCCTTGGTCTTCACGCCGATGCGCAGCAGCTTGCCGTCCTCCGCCTTGGCGTAGAGGGCGCGCAGCCGCTCGGCCGCGGCGTCGGAAAGGGTCATCAGCGGCGGCAGCGCGCGCCGGGGCTTCACGATGGTCGTCGTGTCCATGGTGGCCTCCATCAGAACATGTTCAACGCGAGGCGCGCGTCCTCGCTCATCCGCGACTGGTCCCAGGGCGGGTCCCACACCACCGAGACCTTGCAGTCCGTCACGCCCGGCACCTGGCGGATCGCTTCCTCCGCCATCAGCGGCAGTTCCTGCGCCGAGGGGCAGGAGGGGGTGGTCAGCGTCATCTCGACGGCGATCGCGCCGGCATCATCCAGCTCGATGGCGTAGACGAGGCCGAGCTCGAAGATGTCAACGGGGATCTCGGGGTCGAAGACGGTCTTCAGCGCCTCGATCACCTGCTCCTCGCGGACGGCGCGCGTCACCTCGCCATCGGGGGTCCAGGTCGTCACGGGTTCACTCACTGCTCGCCTCCCGCGCGCCATCAAGCGCGGCTTCCAGCGTCACCCAGGGCAGGGTGGCGCACTTCACGCGGCTGGGAAAACGCGCGGCCGCCGCCAGGGCGCCCAGCGCGCCCATAGCGTCGGCGCCCTCGCCGCTGCGCGCCATCTGGCGCACGCGCGCGGACAGGGCGCGGGCATCGGCGGCGTCCAGCCCACGCACCGCTTCCGCCAGCAGGTCGGCGCTGGCCTGGGACACGTCGCAGCCGCGGCCCAGGAAGCTGGCCTGCACGATGCGCGCGCCGTCCAGCGTCAGGAAAATTTCCACCCGGTCGCCGCAGAGCGGGTTGTCGCCCCGCGCGGTCGCGTCGGCGCATTCCAGCCGCGCGCGGTGGCGCGGGTTGCGCGCGTGCTCGCGGATCGGCGCGGCGTAGAGGGTGTCGAGCGCGGCACTCATGCGAAGAAGCGCCTCGCCTCGCGCAGCGCGCCTGCCAGCGCGTCCACCTCGCCTTCCGTGGTGTAGAGGCCGAAGGAGGCGCGGGCCGAGCCGCCCTCATGCCCCAGCCGCGCGTGCAGCGGCTCCGCGCAATGGCGGCCGGCGCGGATGCAGATGCCGCGGCTGTCCAGGAAGGTGGACAGGTCGTGCGGATGCGCCGCGTCCAGCGCGAAGGAGAAGACGCCGCCCCGGTCCTGCGCCGCGCCGAGGATGGACAGGCCCTCCACCTCCGGCAGCACGCGCATGGCGTGCTCGACCAGGCGCCGCTCATGCGCCTCGATGGCCTCCATGCCGATGGCCTCGACGTATTCCACCGCGGCCTTCAGGCCTTGCGCCTCGATGATCGGCGGAGTGCCGGCCTCGAAGCGCAGCGGCGGCTCGGCCCAGGTGAAGCCGTCCATGGTGACGGTGTTGATCATGTCGCCGCCGCCCAGGAAGGGCGGCATGGCCTTCAGCAGCTCGTGCTTCGCGTAGAGCACGCCGATGCCGGTGGGGCCGTAGAGCTTGTGCCCGGTGAAGACGTAGAAGTCGGCGTCCAGCGCCTGCACGTCCACGCGCCGGTGCACCGCGGCCTGGGAGCCGTCGAACAGCACGCGCGCCCCGGCCTCGTGCGCCATGCGCGCGATGGCGGCGGCGGGCGTCACCGTGCCCAGCACGTTGGACATGTGGGTGACGGC
The DNA here is from genome assembly GCA_022843345.1 of Rubritepida sp. Classification (GTDB taxonomy): domain Bacteria; phylum Pseudomonadota; class Alphaproteobacteria; order Acetobacterales; family Acetobacteraceae; genus Roseococcus. The sequence goes on from JALHNW010000303.1 coordinate 1,940, forward strand.
GACGAGGCCGACATCGCCCTTCGCCAGCTCCGCCCGCAGCGAATCCAGGTCCAGCTCGCCCGCATCGGTGACGCGGATGACGCCCATCCCGATGCCCAGCCCGGAATCACGCAGCATGTGCCAGGGGATCAGGTTCGCGTGGTGCTCCATCTCGGAGACGAGCACGCGCTGCCCGGCCTTCAGCACGCCGCGGCCGAAAGAGTGCGCGACGAGGTTGATGGCGTTGGTGGAGGAACCGGCGAAGACGATCTCCTCCGCGCGCGCCGCGTTGAGGAAGCGGCGCACCGCTTCGCGCGCCGCCTCGTGGTTCTCGGTCGCCAGCTCGCTGAGGTGGTAGGCGCCGCGATGGACGTTGGCGTAGGCCGTCTCCATGCATGCGCGCATGGCATCCATCACCTGGCGCGGCTTCTGCGCCGATGCGCCGCTGTCCAGGAACACCAGCGGCCGCCCGCGCACCCCCTGCGACAGGATCGGGAAGTCCTGGCGGATTCGCGCGACGTCGTAGCCGTGGGCGATGCCGTCCATCATGCCGCCTCCCGCTCCCACCATCCGGCCACGGCCTCCTCGAGCGCGGCGTGGGCGGCCTCGTCGGTGACGCCTTCCACGGCCTCGGTCAGGAAGGCCTGCACCAGCATGGCGCGCGCCTCGCGCTCCGGCACGCCGCGGGCGCGCAGGTAGAAGAGCTGGTCCTTGTCCAGCGCGCCGACCGTGGCGCCGTGGGAGCACTTCACGTCGTCGGCGTAGATCTCCAGCTGCGGCTTGGCGTCGATCTCCGCCTCCTCGCTCAGCAGCAGGGCCTGGTTCATCTGGTAGCCATCGGTGCGCTGCGCCGCCTGACGCACCAGGATCTTGCCCTGGAACACGCCGCGCGAACGGCCGGCCAGGACGGTCTTCACCGTCTGGCGGCTCGGGCAGTCGGGCGCCGCGTGGTCGAGGAAGGTGGTGATGTCCGCGTGCTGGCCGTCAGCGGCCAGCTGCGCGCCGTTCATGTGCGCCGCCGCGCGCGGGCCGTTGAGCGCGACGTGCATTTCGCCGCGCGCCAGCTTCGCGCCGGCGTTCAGCGTGAAGCTGTCATAGGTGCCGCCGCCCGCCACCTGCGCGCGGATCGTGGCGAGGTGGAAGCCCGCGCGCCCCTCGCGCTGCACGCGCACATGGGTGAGCGTCGCGCCTTCGGCCACCGCGATGTCGAAGACCGGGTTGTGCAGGTAGGGCGCGCCATCGGGGCCGAGCGCGGTCTCCAGCAGGGTCAGCGATGCGCCTTCCGCGAGGCGGATGACGTGGCGCGGATGGAAGGCGATCGGCCGCGCGGCATGGGCCGCGAGCGACAGCAACTCCAGCGTGCCGCCCTGCGTGCCGGGGGGCAGGTCGAGGAACAGCCCGTCCTCCCACAGCATGGCGTTCAGCGCGACCACGGGCAGGCCCTCGGCACCGCGCAGCAGCGGCGTCGCGTCCGCCAGCCGCGCCAGCAGCGAACCGGCCCAGGCGGGCAGGCTGGACAGCTGCGCGGCGAAGCGCCCATCCACGAAGACGGCGCGGTGCGCCGCGCGCATCGGCGGCAGGGCAGGGTGCTCGGCCGCGTCGGTCAGGGCGCCCGTGAAGCCGATCTGGCCCATGGCGCCGAGGTCGGTGTAGCGCCACTCCTCCACGCGCCGGC
>JALHNW010000304.1 GCA_022843345.1 Rubritepida sp.
GGGCTGGGCGACGCCGCTGCGCGTGGAGCGCCTGGTGGGTGCGGTGCGAGCGCGCTTCCCAGGGCTGGAGATCGTGCTGCACCTGCATGACACGCGCGGCCTGGGCATCGCCTGCGCCGCCGCCGGGCTCCGGCTGGGGGTGGCGAAGTACGATTCGGCGGTGGCCGGGCTGGGCGGCTGCCCCTTCGCCGGCCAGCCGGGTGCGGCGGGCAACATCGCGACCGAGGAGCTGGTCTTCCTGTGCCACGAGATGGGGGTGGAGACGGAGGTGGAGCTGGAGGCGCTGCTGGAGGCGGCGCGGCTGGCGGAGCGGATCGTGGGGCACCCCTGCCCGTCGAACCTGCTGCGCGCGGGCGTGCGGAGGGTGGCGTGACGCTGCCGCTGGAAGGCATCACCATCGTCGAGTTCTCGCACATGGTGATGGGCCCCACCTGCGGCCTGATCCTGGCCGACCTGGGGGCGGAGGTGATCAAGGTCGAGCCGCCGGGCGGCGACCGCACCCGCGCGCTTCGGGCCAGCGGCACCGGTTTCTTCCCGGCGCTCTCGCGCAACAAGAAATCCGTCACCGTGGACATGGCGGATCCCGCGCAGATGGCGCGGCTGCTGGCGCTGCTGGACCGCGCCGACGTGGTGATCGAGAACTTCCGCCCCGGCGCGCTGGAGGCGAAGGGGCTGGGCCATGCCGCGCTGGCGGCGCGCAACCCGCGCCTGGTCTATTGCTCGCTGAAGGGCTTCCTGTCCGGCCCCTACGAGCACCGCACCGCGCTGGACGAGGTGGTGCAGATGATGGCGGGCCTGGCCTACATGACCGGCCCGCCCGGCCGGCCCCTGCGCGCGGGCGCGCCGGTGAACGACATGATGGGCGGCATGTTCGGCGCCATCGCCATCCTCGCCGCGCTGCGCCGGCGCGACGCCACGGGCCGGGGCGAGCAGGTGCAGGCCGGCCTGTTCGAGAACGCGGCCTTCCTGGTTTCCACCGCCATGATGCAGCAGGCGGTCACCGGCGTGGCGCCGCCGCCGATGCCGGGCGGGCGGCGGGCCTGGGGGGTGTACGACGTGTTCACCGCCAGCGACGGCGTGCAGGTCTTCGTGGGCGTGGTGACGGAAACGCAGTGGGGGGGCTTCGTCGCGGCCCTCGGCGACCCGCGGCTGGAGGATGGGCGCTTCGCCGGCAACAACGCGCGCTCGGCGGCGCGGGAGGCGCTGATTCCGCTGGTGCAGGAGATCCTGGGCACGCGGCCCGTCGCCGCCATCGAGGCGCTGTGCGAGGCCAATGGTCTGCCCTACGCGCGCATCAACACGCCGGGCGACCTGTTCGCGGACCCGCATCTGCTGGCGTCCGGCGGGCTGCTGCCGGTGACACTGCCCGATGGGCGCCCGGCGCAGGTACCGGCGCTGCCGATCCAGTTCGGCGACGCGCGGCTGGGCGTGCGGCTGGACCTGCCGGCGCCGGGGCAGCACACTGGCGAGGTCTTGGAGTGCGATCGTCCCGGCCGGGGCGTGAATCGCCCTCCCGGATGCTTGGAGGATTGACCATGCCGGTCTGGGCGCTGGACGAGCACGAACCCGCCATGGGCGCGGACACCTGGGTGGCGCCGGATGCCCACGTCATCGGCCGCGTCACGCTGGGCGAGGGGGTGGGCGTGTGGTTCGGCGCGGTGATCCGCGCGGACAACGAGGCGATGAGCATCGGCGCGCGCACCAACATCCAGGAAGGCGCGATGCTGCACAGCGACCGCGGCGCGCCGCTGGTGGTGGGCGCGGATGTCACGGTGGGGCACCACGCCATCCTGCATGGCTGCACGGTGGGCGACAACTCGCTGATCGGCATGGGGGCGACGGTGCTGAACAATGCCCGCATCGGGCGCAACTGCATCGTCGGCGCCAATGCCCTGGTCACCGAGGGGAAGGAGTTCCCGGACAACTCGCTGATCGTGGGCTCGCCGGCGCGGGCGGTGCGCACGCTGGACGAGGCCAGCGCGGCGCGGCTGCGCGCCAGCGCCGAGGGCTACGTGGCGAACCAGCGGCGCTTCGCGAAGGGGCTGCGTCAGGTCGGCTGAGCCGCCGCCGCCCGGATTCGCGCCAGTGCCTCCTCCCGCCCCAGCACGGCCAGGGTGAGGTCGATGGGCGGGGACATGGTGCTGCCGGTCAGCGCCACGCGCAGCGGCTGCGCCACCTCCTTCAGCTTGATGGCCTTCACGTCGCTGTAGTCGCGCAGCCACACCTCCAGGTCCTTGCGCTCCCAGGGCGCGGTGGACAGGAACTCGGCCAGGTCGGCGAGGCGCGCGCGGGCGTCGGGCGTCAGCAGGGCGGCGGATTTCGCGTCCGGCTCGGGTGCGCCGTCGGCCATGGCGAAGAGCGCGCCGTCGGCGATGTCGTGCACGGTCTTGGCGCGCTCCTGCAGGGCGGGCAGCAGCATCTCCAGCCTCGCCAGCGCGTCGGCGCCGGGCTCCACCCCCATGGCGCGCAGCCGGGCCAGCACCTCGGGCAGCAGGCGTTCGGGCGTGGACTGGCGCAGCCAGATGCCGTTGACGTGCAGCATCTTCGCGTGATCCAGGCGCGAGGCGGCGCGGCCGACATCGGCGATGTCGAAGATCTTCTCCGCCCGTTCGCGCGCGATGATCTCCTCGTCGCCATGGCCCCAGCCCAGGCGCAGCAGGGAGTTGCAGACGGCCTCGGGCAGCAGCCCCTGGTCGCGGAACTCCAGCACGCCCACGGCGCCGTGGCGCTTGCTCAGCTTGGCGCCGTCCGCGCCGTGGATCAGAGGCACGTGGGCGAAGCGCGGGCGGTGCCAGCCCATCGCGTCGAAGACCATGCATTGGCGGAAGGTGTTGGTCAGGTGGTCGTCGCCGCGGATGACGTGGGTGATGGCCATGTCGTGGTCGTCCACCACCACGGCGTGCAGGTAGGTGGGCGTGCCGTCGGAGCGCAGGATGATCATGTCGTCCAGCTCGGCATTCGCCACGCGCACGGTGCCCTGCACCAGGTCCTCCACCACCGTCTCGCCGCCTTGCGGGGCCTTGATGCGGATGGCGAAGGGCTTTCCTTCGTGCTCCGGGCCGGGCTGCCGGTCGCGCCACGAACCGTCGTAGCGGGGGGGCCGCTTCTCGGCCATCGCGCGCTCGCGCATCGCCACCAGCTCCTCGGGCGTCTCGTAGGCGCGGTAGGCCTTGCCCTGCGCCAGTAGCTGGTGCGCGACCTCGGCGTGGCGCGCCTCGCGCGTGCTCTGGAACACGGGCGGCTCGTCGGGGGTCAGGCCCAGCCAGGCCAGGCTGTCCATGATCTGTTGGACCGCCTCGGGGGTGGAGCGCGCCTTGTCCGTGTCCTCGATCCGCAGCAGGAACGTGCCGCCGTGGCGGCGGGCGTGCAGCAGGTTGAACAGCGCGGTGCGCGCGCCGCCGATGTGCAGGAAGCCGGTCGGCGAGGGGGCGAAGCGGGTGCGGACGGTCATGCCCGCCCTCTACACCCATCGGGGCCTTCGCGGAACGTGGCGCGCATGCGACCAATGGTTGCGATGACCTCCCGCGCCACCCTCCGCCGGCTGGAGGCCGCGCTGGCCACGGAGGCCGGGCGGCTGGCGCCCTGGCTCGCC
>JALHNW010000305.1 GCA_022843345.1 Rubritepida sp.
GCGCCTCGCGCAGCCGGGCGTCGGCGGCGGGGCTGGAGCCCACGACCAGCGCGTGGGCGCGGGCCGGGCCGGCCAGGGCCAGGCCGGGCAGGAGGAGGGCGGAGCGGCGGGGGATCATGGGGGCGGACACTAGACCGCATTCGTCCTGGCTGGAATCAGCCAGGACGGAAAATGCCGGTCCGGAGGGCCGCGGGGCGGGCCGGGCGTCCAGGGCATGGGGGGCGTGCATCCCGAGTGGTGCGCCCCGGCATCGGGCGTGCTAGGGCTGGGGGGAACGCGACCATCGCATGGAACCGGACCGGAATGGGCATCCCCCTCTCGCAGCAGGCCAAGGTGGCGGCCTACGTGGTGAAGCAGAAGCTGCTGGGGCGGAAGCGCTTCCCGCTGGTGCTGATGCTGGAGCCGCTGTTCCGCTGCAACCTGGCCTGCGCCGGCTGCGGCAAGATCGACTACCCCGACGCCATCCTGAACAAGCGCCTGTCCGTGGAGGAATGCCTCCGGGCGGCGGAGGAATGCGGCGCGCCCGTGGTGGCGATCGCGGGCGGGGAGCCGCTGCTGCACAAGGAGATGCCGCAGGTCGTGGAAGGCCTGCTGGCGCAGGGCCGCATCGTCATCCTGTGCACCAACGCCCTGCTGCTGGAGAAGCGGATCGAGGCCTACAAGCCCCACCCGCGCTTCACCTGGGACATCCACCTGGATGGCGACCGCGCGCAGCACGACTGGGCGGTGAGCCAGGAGGGCGTGTACGACCGCGCCGTGGCCGCGCTGAAGCTGGCGAAGGACAAGGGCTTCCGCACCGCCATCAACTGCACCCTGTTCAACAACGCCGACCCCGAGCGCACGGCGCGCTTCTTCGACGACGTCACCGCGATGGGCGTGGACAGCATCATGCTCTCGCCCGGCTACGCCTATGAGCGCGCGCCGGACCAGAAGCACTTCCTGAACCGCCAGGCGACGAAGGAGCTGTTCCGCAACGTCTTCCGCCGCAACACGGCGCCCACGAAGTGGCGCATGGGCAACTCGCCGCTGTTCCTGGACTTCCTGGCGGGCAACCAGTCCTACGGCTGCACGCCCTGGGGCAATCCCACGCGCAACATCTTCGGCTGGCAGCGCCCCTGCTACCTGCTGGGCGAGGGCTACGCCGCGACCTTCCAGGAGCTGATGGACAGCACCGACTGGGACAAGTACGGCGTCGGCAACTACGAGAAATGCGCCGACTGCATGGTGCATTCGGGCTTCGAGGCGACGGCGGCGGTGGACGCCATCACGAAGCCCTGGAAGGCCGTGGCCGCCCAGCTGCGCGGCCCGCGCACCGAGGGGCCGATGGCGCCGGAGATCGACCTGTCGAGGCAGCGCCCGGCGGAATACGTGTTCAGCGCCCATGTCCAGAAGGCGATGGGCGAGATGGCGCACGAGCCGAAGCGAGGCGCCAAGCATGGCGGCACCGCGCCCCAGGCCGCGGCGGAATAATCAGGCCAGCAGCGCCAGGCTGCCGGCCGCCACCAGCGCCACGATGGCGAAGGGCTTGTAGAACCGGTCGGGGACCACGCCGAACAGGCGCGCCCCGGCCCACACGCCGCCCAGCAGCACGGGCAGCATCACCACCAGCTTCCACAGCACCGCCGCCGTCACCAGCCCGCCGACGAAGGGCCCGACGACGCTGACCAGCGAGATGACGCCGAAGAACAGGATGAGGTTGGCGCGGTGCCGCTTCGCCGCCTCCGGCCCGGCGAGCAGGTAGAGGATCACCGGCGGCCCGCTCATCCCCGTGGCGCCCTTCAGCAGGCCGGCGGCGGTGCCGACGGCGACGTTCAGCCCGAAGGGCCGCGCGCCGTGGTAGCGCCAGCCCGACATCAGCAGCATGCCGAAGACCAGCACGAAGCCGCCGATGAAGCGGCGCAGCAGGTCGCCATCCGCGGTGAGCAGGATGAAGGCGCCCAGCGGCGTGGCCAGGCACGCGGCGCCGCCGATCGGCAGCATCACCCGCGTGTCGGCGTCGCGCAGCGCGCGCGGCAGCAGCTGGATCGACACGAACAGCTCCAGCAGCAGCATCACCGGCACGCCCGCCCGCGGGCCCCACAGCAGGGAATAGACCGGGGCCAGCAGCACGGCGGTGCCGAAGCCGGCATAGCCGCGCATCAGCCCGGCCAGCAGGGTGGCCAGCGCCGCGGCCCAGATGCGCCAGTCGTGCAGGAAGGCGGGGTCCATCATGGCTCCACCACCTCCAGCACCACCAGGGCGGCGTTGATCAGCACCTTGCCCGCATTCTCGAAATTCACCGTCACGCGCGTGCCGGTGACGGACTGCACCTGGCCCATGCCCCAGTCCGGGCGCTGCGGGTGGCGGACGCGCTGGCCCGGCTCGTAGTCGGTCACGCCCCGGCCTGCGGGGGCGAAGGACAAGGGATCAGCAATCTTTGACCGTCATCCTGCCGCGGAGTGGGGCTTGCATCCTGCATGGCCCGATCATTGCCCGGCCCGGGTCGGCCTCCAAGCCACCCCAGAGGATGACATGCCCAGATGAAGACCCCCGACATCCGACTCGCCGAGCAGGTCGCCGCCCGGCTGTGCCACGACATCGGCTCGCCGCTTTCCACGCTCACCGCCATCATGCCCCAGGCCGGGGAGGCGGCGGCGCACGCCCTGCTGAGCGAGACGGCGGTGGAGCTGCGCCAGCGGCACCGCCTGTTCTGCCTGTGCTTCGGCGTGGGCGACGAGCTGGGCTGGGACGACCTGGGCGAGGCGCTGCGCGGCGCGCCCATGGCCCATCGGGTGCGCTTCGCCCTGGGCGGCGGGCCGGCCAGCCTGGGCGGGGCCACCGGCCGGCTGGTGCTGGCCGCCGCCCTGCTTGCCGCCGAGACCCTGCCCCGCGGCGGCGAGGTGCACATCTCGGCCGAGGACGGCGCCTTCCTCTTGCGCCCCAGCGGGCGTGACCAGCGCTGGCCCGAGGGCCTGCTGCGCCTCATCGCCGGAGACAGCGTCGATTCGGTGCTGGCCGAGGGCCCGCGCTGGGTGCTGGCGCCCTGGGTGGCGAGCCTGGCGCAGGCCGAGTTCCGCAGCCTGTCCATGGCCCTGCCGGGGGGCGAGGGAGCCCCGGTGCTGCGGATCTCCGCGCCGGGCTGAGGGGTCTTCACGCTTTCTACACCCGCGGGGGGGCACCCTGCGGGCCGACGGCAACACGCGCCGGGGAAAGGGCTTCGCATGGACGACCTGCTGGTGGACTTCCTCACCGAGACCCGTGAAGGGCTGCAAAGCCTGGACGGGGCGCTGCTCCAGCTGGAGCGCAACCCGGGCGACCGGCAGGTGCTGAGCGAGGTGTTCCGCACCGTCCACACCATCAAGGGCACCTGCGGCTTCCTGGGCCTGTCGCGCCTGGAGGGCGTGGCCCATGCGGCGGAGAACGTGCTGGGCCTGTGGCGGGACGGCACGCTGGCGGTCACCGGGGCCGGCGTCAGCGCCATCCTGGCCGCGGTGGACCGCATCCGCGCCATCGTCGAGGGGCTGGAGGCCACGGGCGGCGAGCCCGAGGGCGACGACGCCCCCCTGAAATCCGCGCTGGAGGCCACCGCGAAGGGCGA
>JALHNW010000306.1 GCA_022843345.1 Rubritepida sp.
ACGCCGCGCGCCGCGCCGTCCAGCGACAGGTCGCGCGCCGTGACGGCCGGCACCAGGCGGCCATGGCGCTCGATCACCTCCAGCCCCAGGCCGGGCTGCGCGCCGGGCCGCTCCACCCAGTCGCGGTGGCGCAGGATGCAGGCGGTGCGGTCGGTCATGCGGTCGGCGACGCAGCGCAGGCTCCAGCTGCCGATCTCCTCGCCCGCCGGCTGCGCGCCAACGGGAAATGAGAACGATATCGCAACGATGGCAATGCGCAGCGCCTTCATGCCCATACTGTAGCACGAAGGGCGGAGGGGCGGGGAATGCGCCAGGTTCGGTTCCCGGATGGCACGGAGGTCCCGGCGCTCGGCCAGGGCACGTGGCGCATGGGCGAGGACCCGGCGCGGCGCCGCCAGGAGGTGGCGAGCCTGCGCGAGGGCATCGAGCGCGGCCTGACCTTGCTCGACACCGCCGAGATGTACGCCGAGGGCGAAAGCGAGCGCGTGGTGGCCGAGGCGATCGCGGGGATGCGGGACCGCGTCTTCCTCGTCTCCAAGTTCTATCCGCACAACGCCAGCCGTCGCGGCCTGCCGCTGGCCTGCGCCCGCAGCCTGCAACGCCTGCGGGTGGAGCGGCTGGACCTGTACCTGCTCCACTGGCGCGGCGGCGTGCCCCTGGAGGAGACGGTGGAGGCGCTGGAGCGCCTGCGCGCCGAAGGCAAGATCGCCCGCTGGGGCGTCAGCAACCTCGACGTGGAGGACCTGGAGGAGCTTGGCCCCGCGCTGTCCGCCTGCGCCACCGACCAGGTGCTGCTGAACCTGGAGCATCGCGGCCCGGAATGGGACCTGCTGCCCTTCTGCCGCGCGCGCGCCATGCCGGTGATGGCCTACAGCCCGGTGGGGCAGGGTGGGCGTCTGCTGGCCCATGTCGGCCTCGGGCGGCTGGCCGCCGCGCGCGGCGCGACCCGGGCGCAGCTGGCGCTGGCCTGGCTGCTGGCGAAGGAGGGCGTCGTCGCCATCCCCAAGTCGTCCGAGGCGGCGCACCTGCGGGAGAACGCGGCGGCCGCCGGGATCACCCTGACGGTGGAGGAGCTGGCGGCGCTGGATGCGCTGTTCCCCCCACCCACCCGCAAGCGCCCGTTGGCGATGCTGTGAGCATGAAAAAAGCCCGGCGGGGCATCCCCCGCCGGGCCGTGGCGCGTGGCGCCCGAGGCTTCGATCAGCCCTGGTTGCGGTTGCCCATGAAGGACAGCAGCAGCTGGAACAGGTTGATGAAGTTCAGGTACAGGCCCAGCGCGTCCATCACCGAGCGCTTGGCGGCGCCGTCGGTGCCTTCCTCGTAGGCGTGTTCGATGTAGTCGTTCTTGATGCGCTGCGTGTCGAAGGCGGTCAGCCCGCAGAACACCACCACGCCGATCACCGAGATGGCGAAGGCCAGCGCGCCGGACTGCAGGAAGATGTTGACGACCGAGGCCAGGATGATCCCGATCAGGCCCATCAGCAGGATGGAGCCCATCTTCGACAGGTCGCGCTTCGTCGTGTAGCCGATGAGGCTCATGGACGCGAACATCGCCGAGGTGATGAAGAAGGTGCTGGCGATGGAGGACTTCGTGTAGATCACGAAGATGTTCGCCATCGAGGCGCCCATCACCGCGGCGAAGGCCCAGAACAGCGCCTGCACCGTGGTGCGGCTCATCCGGTTGATGCCGAAGCTCAGCGCCAGCACGAAGGCGAGCGGGGCGAACATTGCCACGTAGCCCAGGATGGTCGGCGCCGTCGCCAGGCCGCGCGGGGTGCGCACGACGTTGAAGAACAGCTCGCTCAGCCCGGTATGGGCCACCAGGTAGGCGACGATGCCGGTCAGCAGCAGGCCGGACGCCATCCAGTTGTAGACGCGCAGCATGTAGGCGCGCAGCCCGGCATCCAGGGTGGCGGCGTCCACCGCGGCGGTGCGGCCCCAACCTTGCTGGGCCGGCCCGAGCGGGTTGGTCCACCGCGATTCGGGTTGAAAGGCCATGGGTCTTTGTTCCTCCAGGGGAAAACGGGCGGTTGCCCGCGTGGACAGTATATGGATATCAGGTAACCTGAATCAAGCGCGTCCGCTATTCGTTCCGCAGCAAGGGCGCGGGCCGCACGCGCAGCGCCAGCGCCGTCCCGGCGTAGCCGAAGGCCAGCACCAACGCCATGCAGCCGGCCACCGTCACCAGCAGCGTGCCGGGCAGGAACACGAACTCCTGCCCCATGATGCCGCGCACCACCCCCCAGGCCGCCGCCGTGCCAGCCAGGGCCGCCAGCACGCCGGCGAAGGCCCCCAGCACGCCGAACTCCACCAGGAAGGCGCGGCGGATCTGCCCGCGGCTGGCGCCCAGCACCTTCAGCACCACCGCCTCGCGCACGCGCCTCGCCTGCCCGGCGGCCACCGCGCCGGCCAGCACCAGCGCGCCGGCCAGCAGCGTCACCGAGCCCACGGCCGTCAGCCCCACGCCGATGCGGCCCAGCAGCTCGGCCACCTTCTCCAGCGCCTCGCGCACGCGGATGCCCGAGACGTTGGGCAGCGCGTCCGTCACGCGGCGCAGCAGCGCGCCATCCTGCGCCGGGTCACCCCGCACCGTGGCGATGTTCGTGTGCGGCGCCGCCGACAGCAGCCCGGGCGAGGCCACCATGGTGAAGTTCATGGCCAGGCTGCGCCAGTTCACCTCGCGCAGGTTGGCGATGGTCATCTCCACCTCGCGCCCCATCACGTTGACGGTGATGGCGTCCCCGATGCCCACGCCCCAGCCGCGGGCGATGTTGGCGTCGAAGCTCAGCAGCACCGGCCCGCGGTAGCCAGGCTCCCACCATGCGCCCTCCACCACCCGCGCCCCCTCGGGCGGGGTGGCGCTGTAGGTCAGCCCGCGGTCGCCGCGCATGGCCCAGGCGGATTCGGGCGTGGTGCGCCATTCCTCCGCCGGCACGCCCTTCACCGCGACGACGCGCGCGCGCAGCGAGGGCACGCGCCGCACCTCCTCCACGCCCGGCGTGCCGCGGGCCACCGCGTCGAACTCCGCCACCTGGTCGGGCTGGATGTCGATGAAGAAGAAGTTGGGCGCGCGGACCGGCATCTCGTCGCTCAGCGCCGCGCGCAGGTTGCCCTGGATCTGCGCGATGGCGGCCAGCGTAGTCAGCCCCAGGCCCAGCGCCATCAGCATCACCGGCGTGGCGCTGCCGGGGCGGTGCAGGTTGGCCAGCCCCAGCCGCCATTCCGGCCGCCGCAGGCCGCGCACCCGCCGCGCGCCCGCCATCAGAGCGGAGCCGCCGAGGCGGAACAGCAGCATCGCCACCGCCGCACCGCCGCAGAAGGCGGCGGCGAAGAAGGGCTGCTCTGCCGTGCCCACCACCAGCGCCACCAGCGCCACGGCGGCCACGGCATTGGCCAGCAGCACCCCCCAGCCCGGGAAGCGCGTGGCGTCCACCGTCGCGTCGCGGAACAGCGCGGCACCCGGGATGCGCCCCGCGCGGCCCAGCGGCCACAGCGCGAAGCACAGCGCGGTCAGCGCGCCGTACAGCCCCGCCAGCGCCAGCGGGGCGCCATAAAGGCCCAGCCGCGGCGGCACCGG
>JALHNW010000307.1 GCA_022843345.1 Rubritepida sp.
GCGCGCCCAGCACCAGCAGCGGCAGCCCCCACCAGGCGGGCTGCGCCGGCCCCGCGAGGTCCAGCAGGCCGCGCAGCATGACGTAGAGCGCGACCTTCACCATCGCCGCCGACATCAGCGCCGACAGCGCGGTGGGCGCGGCCGGGTGCGCCACCGGCAGCCAGGCGTGCAGCGGCACCAGCCCGGCCTTGGCCCCCATGCCGGCCAGCAGCAGCGCCAGCAGCAGCACGGCCCGCGCGCCCTCCGGCGGGGCGGCGCGGATGGCGGCGAAGGACAGGCCCGAAGGCGCCAGCACAGCCATCGCCCCAAGCAGGGCGAGGCCGGACAGCATGGCGAAGCCCAGGTACAGCCGCGCCGCCCGCCGCCGCCCCCCCGCCGCGATCATGGCCCAGGACAGCAGCGACATCGCCTCGAAGCCCAGGAACAGGGTCAGCAGGTCGGCGGCGGCCACCGTCAGCGCCATGGCGGCGACGAAGGGGGGCAGCAGCGCGGCCTGCACGCGCCCCATGCCGGCCTGCGCGGCGAAGAGCCCGGCCGGGACCGCGGCCACGCCCAGGACCAGCAGGAACCAGCGCGACAGGGGGTCGAAGGCCAGGCTCAGCGCGCCCCAGGGCGGGCCGAAGGGCAGCGCCACCACGCCCGGGCCGGCGAGCAGGCCGGCCAGCACGCCCAGCGCCCCCAGCACGGCGGCCCCCCCGCCCATGGCTTTCCCCGACATGGCGCCAGCCTAGCCACCGGCCGCGCGATGCGCGAGGGGCCGGGCCGGGATGTTTGCGGTCGGCCCGGAACGCCCCGGCGGCCCGGATGATGCGCGCGGGATGGCCCGCATGGCCCTTCCCTTTCGCCCGCGGGCGCCGCAGCCTAGCCAAGGTGCGGCCGGGGCGCTAAGCCCCGCCGGCTCCCCTTCTTCAAGGACATCCGGGACATGGGCATGCTGCTGGCCTTCAGCCGGGGCGTTGACTGGGTGAACCACAAGTTCGGCAAGGTCGCCGACTGGTGCATCCTGCTGGCCTGCGCCATCAGCGCGGGCAACGCCTTCATCCGCTACGGCGTCAACTACTCCTCCAACGCGTGGCTGGAGGTGCAGTGGTACCTCTTCGCCGCGGTGGTGATGCTGGGCGCCTCCTACACCCTGTTCCGCAACGAGCACGTGCGCGTGGACCTGATCTACGGCTCGCTCAGCGAGCGTGGCCGCATCATCGTGGACATCTTCGGCTTCCTCGTCTTCATGCTGCCGGCGACGATCCTGCTCGCCTGGATGACCTGGCCCTTCGCGCTGGACAGCCTGGTGCGGTGGGAGGACAGCCCCAATGCGGGCGGGCTGCTGCGCTGGCCGGTGAAGATGCTGCTGCCGCTGGGCTTCCTGCTGCTCTCGCTCCAGGGCCTGTCCGAGCTGATCAAGCGCATCGCCCTGCTGCGCGGCCCCGTGCAGGGCGTGGACGTCGTCGTCGAATACCAGCGGCCCGAGCAGTAAGGAACGACCATGTCCCTCGACGCGATGCCCCCGCTGATGTTCGGCGGGCTGGTGGTCTTCCTGCTGCTGGGCTTCCCGGTCGCCTTCTCGCTCTGCGCGGTGGGGCTGTTCTTCGGCTTCCTGTCCATCGAGCTCGGCTTCTTCACCATGGCCTACCTGGGCAACCTGCCGCTGCGGGTGTTCGGGATCCTGAGCAACGACCTGCTGCTGGCCATCCCCTTCTTCACCCTGATGGGCGCGATCCTGGAGCGCTGCGGCCTGGCGGAGGACCTGCTGGAGGGCACCGGGCAGCTGTTCGGCAAGATCCCGGGCGGGCTGGCCTACGCCGTCATCATCGTGGGCGCGATCCTGGGCGCCATCACGGGCACGGTGGCGGCGTCGGTCATCGCCATGGGCATGATCTCCCTGCCCATCATGATGCGCTACGGCTACGACATGCGCATCGCCACCGGCGTCATCGCCGCATCCGGCACCATCACGCAGCTGATCCCGCCCTCGCTGGTGCTGATCGTGCTGGGTGACCAGCTCGGCAAGAGCGTGGGCGACATGTATGCGGGCGCCATCGGGCCTTCCATCCTGCAGATCCTGCTCTTCGTCGCCTTCATCGCGGTGGTCTCGATCGTCGCGCCTCACAAGGTGCCGCCCCTGCCGCCCGAGGCGTTGATGCCGCGCGGCTGGCCGCTCTACTGGCGCGTGATCAAGGGCATGGTGCCCTCCATCGTGCTGATCTTCCTCGTGCTCGGCACCATCTTCATGGGCCTCGCCACGCCGACGGAGGCGGGCGCGATGGGCGCGGTGGGCGCGGTGTTCCTGGCGGTCGTCAACCACCGCTTCTCCTGGACGCTGCTGCGCCAGGCGATGGAGAACACCATGCGGATCACCGCCATGGTGATCTTCATCCTCATCGGCGCCACGGTGTTCAGCCTGGTGTTCCAGGGCGTGGACGGCTCGCACTGGATCGAGCACCTGCTGGCGCAGCTGCCGGGTGGGCAGGTCGGCTTCCTGATCTTCGTGAACATCTTCGTGTTCTTCCTGGCCTTCTTCCTCGACTTCTTCGAGATCGCCTTCATCGTGGTGCCGCTGCTGGCGCCCGTGGCGGCCAAGCTGGACATCGACCTCGTCTGGTTCGGCGTGCTGCTGTGCATCAACCTGCAGACCAGCTTCATGCACCCGCCCTTCGGCTTCGCGCTGTTCTACCTGCGCGGCATCGCGCCGAAGGAGGTGCTGACGCGCGACATCTACTGGGGCGCGGTGCCCTGGCTGTGCCTGCAGCTGGTGCTGGTCGCCATCGTCATCTTCTGGCCGGAAAGCGTGACCTACTTCCTGGACCGCGGCACGGGGGTGGACCCCTCGACCGTGCGCATCGAGGTGCCGCTGCCCGACATGCCGGAGGACGACGCGGTGCCGGTGTTCCGGTGAGGTGAGGAGGGCGGCCGCGTCGCGCAGCCGGCGCAGCCGCCCAGGCCAGGCACCGCCCACGACGAATGCGAAGGCGAATAGCCGAGCCGCCGCCCTTCAGGGCGGCGAAGCCAAGCGGCCGGATGGCCGCGCCCGGCGTAGCGGGCCGCAGAGCGGCCTGCGGTGAGGGCCCAGCAAAGCGCACATGTTGTGACAGCCAAAGGCTGTCACAACATGTGCCCGAAGCGCTCCGCCTTCGTCGCCAGGTAGTGGTCGTTCACGCCGTTGGCGGCGAAGGAATGCTTCTCGCGCCCCGCCACCTCGATGCCGCAGGCGGCGAGGCCGGCCAGCTTGTCCGGGTTGTTCGTCAGCAGCCGCACCCGGCCGATGCCCAGCGCCCGCAGCATGGTGCCGGCGACGAGGAAGTTGCGCTCATCCGCGCCGTAGCCCAGCGCACGGTTGGCATCCAGCGTGTCCAGCCCCCCGTCCTGCAGCGTGTAGGCGCGCAGCTTGTTCACCAGCCCGATGCCGCGCCCCTCCTGCGCCAGGTACAGCAGCACCCCAGCGCCCTCGGCCGCCATGCGCCGCAGCGCGCCGCGCAGCTGCGGCCCGCAGTCGCAGCGCAGCGAGCCCAGCAGGTCGCCGGTGAAGCATTCAGAATGGATGCGCGCCAGCGGCGCCGCGGCGTCCTCGGGCGCGCCG
>JALHNW010000308.1 GCA_022843345.1 Rubritepida sp.
CCAACGCCCTGGCCGACGCCCTGGCCCCGATGGCCCCGCCCGAGCTGCCGGTGCTGTGGCGCTGGCCGCTGACGCTGACCGTCAATGGCGGCATCGTCGGCGCGATGTCCTGGCGCGTGCCGGAGGGCACGGCCGAGGATGCGGTGCCGGACTGGCTGGCCATCGGCTTCGAGCTGCGGCTGCGCTGGCCCGAGGGCACCGTCACCGGCGAGCGCCCCGGCGAGACGGCGCTGGAGGATGAGGGCTTCGACGACCTGTCCGCCGAGGCGATCACCGAGGCGTGGGCCCGCCACCTGATGGCCAACCTGGATGAATGGTCCGCGCGCGGCCATCGCCGCGTCACCGACAAGTTCCTGGCCCGGCTGGAGGATGGCGCGGGCGGCAAGCGCGGCATCGAGCCGCACACCGCCGCCCTGGTGCTGGAGCGCGACGGCGGCCACGAGGTGCGCCCGCTGTGATGCTGCTCCGCACCCTCCGGCTGGACGCCACCGACACGCTGGTCTTCGCCCATGCCGCCGAGCCGGGCGAATGGGCGGTGCCCGGCGGCTTCGCCTTCTGGGACGACGCGCCGGGCAGCCTGTCCGGCAAGCGCCAGCAGGAATTCCGCGCCGGCTTCCTGGGGCTGGGATCCTTCGGCTGGTCCACCCTCGTCGAGGTCGCGCCCTGCGACGAGGCGCAGCGCGAGGCCGCGCTGGCGGCGCTGGCGGCGCACATCCGCGCCGCCTACGGCGCCCCCGATGACGCCGCCGCCCGGGCGGCCGCGGATGAAGAAATCACCTTCGCCGAATCCCTGTGCGCCGGGCAGGCGGCCGGCACCGTGCTGGCGCTGCACCGCTCCCACGACGAGGGCGGGGAGCAGCGGGAGGCCTTCCGCACCCTGCACCGCCGCGAAACCCCCCACCGCGATTTCGGCGCCCTGCCGGTCTTCGCCATCGCCGAGGTGACGGAGGATGAGCCACTGGAATCCCCCGACCTCGCCGCATTCATGAAGGCCCCGCGATGACGGACCTGCTGTCCCCCGGCGATTTCTGGGTCGCCTCCGGCCACCACCTTTGCGACCTGGACGAGGATGGCCGGCTGCGCGCCACGCCCGACCTGTGGCGCGCCTTCCTGGCCCGGCCCGAGCTGGTGCCGCCCGCCGAGGCCTGCGACGCCGAGCGCGCCCTGCACGCGCGCCTGCTGGCCGACCCGCTGGCCAAGGTGGACCCCGCCGGCCTCCTCGACCCCGATGCGGTGGAGAACTGGCAGGTCTTCCTCGGTTTCCGCGACCGCGTGGCGGCGCAGCCGACGCTGGAGGCCGCCTGGCTGGCGCTGTTCCGCGGCGGCGTGTCCGGCATCCCGCCACTGTTCCTGCAGATGCTGACGCACCTGGTCGCCCGCGCCGCCATGGAGGGGGTGGGCGACGCCTTCACGCTGCGCGCCGCCGAGCTGCTGTTCCGCACCCAGCGCGCCGCCATCACCCAGGGCGCCACCCTGCTGGCCGACGAGGAGGTGGTGGACAACCGCCACGCCGATGGCGACCTGGGCGCGCTGGGCCGCCTGCTGAACGAGGCCGGCGCGCCCGCGCGCGAGGTGGAGCTGGACGTGCTGAGCGAGGCCAACGCCCCCACCTACCGCGGCCGGTCCGACGCGCATGACCTGGCGCTGGACATCGCCGAGGACCGCCCCGGCCAGCACGGCCTGGCCCGCGCGCTGGAGCGCTTCATCCGCCACGTCACCGGCGAGGCGGTGGCGATCCGCCCCGTGCCGGTGATCGAGGACGCGAACTGGACCTGGCATGTCGGGCTGGACGCGGAGGCGACGCGCATCGCCAACGCCCTGTGGGACGGCAAGAAGGTCAAGCAGGCCGACCTCGCGCGCATCCTGTGGCTGGGCGTGATGGAGTTCGAGGACGCCACGCGGGTGCTGCCGCGCGCCAAGGGCCGGCCCGTGTACCTGGCGCTGGCGATGGACGCGGCGCAGCGCGTGCGGATGAAGCCGCAGAACCTCGCCACCAACCTGCCCCTGATCGAGCGCGAGGCGGCGGCATGAGCGGGAACGAGCTGCCGCCCGCCCTGTCCATCCCGGTCGCGGTGCTGGCGGAATGCCGGCCGGGCGTGACGGTCTGGCAGGCGCGGGTCTGGCGCCCCCTGGCGGTGCTTGAGGAAGCGCCCCCCGTGCCCCCCATGACGAAGCTGCGCGAGGAGGATGGGCGCGAGGTCTGGTTCGCCGGCACTGCCATGGTGGCGATCCAGCGCACCGACACCCCCAATTACCGCGAGAACCTGTCCGCCGCCGAGCCGCGCATCTGGGTGCTGCTGCGCCCGGTGGGCGAGACGGTGGAGCTGGCGGCGGTGACGGTGGACCCGGGCGAGGCGGAGATCTTCACGGAGGGCCCGCACGACATCCTGGAGGCGCTGCCCTTGCCGCCCGGCATCGCGGTGCTGCTGGCGAGCTTCGTGGACCAGCACCACGTCGAGCGCCAGTTCCACAAGCGCAAGCGCGACCGCCAGGACTCGGACAGCCTGGGCCGGCGGGGGCGCGCATGAGCGGTTTTCTCGCCCGCTGGTCGCAGCGAAAGCTGGCGGAGAAGGAGGACGAGGCCCCCCTGCCGGAGCCGGAGGCCGAAGCCCCGCCGCCGGAGGTGGTGGCCGAGGCGGCGCCCCCCGCGCCCGAGCCGGAGGAACCGGAACCGGAATTCGACTTGGCCAGCCTGCCTTCGCTGGACAGCCTGCACGCCGGCAGCGACTTCACCGCCTTCCTCAAGCGCGGCGTGCCGCTGGCGCTGAAGCACGCGGCGCTGCGCAAGGCCTGGGTGGCGGACCCGCTGATTCGCGACTTCCGCAACCCGCTGGACTATGGCTGGGACTTCAACGCCCCCGGCGGCATGCCGCTCGGCTTCTCCGACACCTTGGGCGAGACGGCGGACGTGCTGAAGAAGCTGCTGCGCCAGGCGGTGGGCGAGCGCGATCCGGAGGAGGAGCCCGCGCCCGAAGCCCCGCCGGAGCAAGCGCCGGAGGAAGCGCCCGTGCTGATGGCCGAGGCGCCCGAGCCGCCGCCCGAAGCCGCCGAGCCGGTTACGGAGCCGGACGTGCCGCGGCGCCGCCATGGGGGCGCGCTGCCAAGTTGAGATTGCGTCGCAATTTCAAGTAACCCGTTGAAGACGCTGCCGTTTTCGAAGTGTCATCTTGACCAAGTGCAGGTTTTCTGCATAACCTTCCACATGGGTCGGGAATTGCCAGGAAACGCATTGGATGCCGCCATCGCGGCCGTGGGGGGCATGAACGCCTTCCAGCAGGCGCTCGACGTGGCGCGCCGCACCGTGTTCCTGTGGAAGCAGTCCGGCATCCCGGCCGAGCGCGTGCCGGAGATCGAGGCCGCCACCGGCATCTCCCGCCACCGCCTGCGCCCCGACCTGTGGCCCGAGCCGTCGTCCCAGGTGGGCGACCCGCTGCTGGAAGGCCGGGCCAACCTGTATTCCCTGCTGGGCCATCTGCTGTCCGGCGTGCCGGATGGGGCGGTGCTGCGCCGCCTGGGCGCCCTGGTGCCCGACGCATCGCCGCTCGGCGCCGCGCTGGGCGCGCTGGCCGAG
>JALHNW010000309.1 GCA_022843345.1 Rubritepida sp.
GGGCCGGCTGGGCCTGGGCAGCGCCACCAACCTGCTCGCCGGGCTGCGCGCCGCGCTGGAGGACCCGGCGCAGCTGCGCTTCGTGCTCCAGCCCATCGCCGCGCTGGACGCGCCCGACCGGCCGCTGGGCTTCGAGATGCTGGCGCGCTGGCGCCACCCCTCCCTGGGCGAGGTGCCGCCCGACGCCTTCATCCCGGCGGCCGAGCGCGGCGGCCTGTCCCTGGCGCTGGACGCCCTGGCGCTGCGCAGCGCGGCCGCCCTGCTGCCCCGGCTGCCCCCGGCCTGCCGCCACGTCGCGGTGAACGTCACCCCGTCCTCCCTGGCGCTGCCCGGGGCGCTGCGGCGGCTGGACGCGCTGCTGGCCAGCTTCGGCCCGGATTTCGACCCCGCCGGCCTCTGCCTCGAACTCACCGAGCGCGTGGTGGTCCACGAGGCGGAGCTGCTGCGCGACGTGGCGCGCGAGGTGCTGGCCCGCGGCATCTGCCTCGCGCTCGACGATTTCGGCGAGGGCCAGGCTTCGCTGGGCATGCTGGCGGAGATCCCCTTCACCTGCGTCAAGCTCTCGTCGCGCCTCGTCGCCCCGCTGGGCACGCCCGGCCCGGCCGCCGAGCGTGCCGCGGCGATCCTGGAGGCGGTCTGCGGCATGGCGGCGCGGCTGGGCTTCCGCTCGGTGGCCGAGGGGGTGGAAGGGGAGGAGCAGCTGCAATGGCTGCGCGCCCTGGGCTGCCAGCAGGGCCAGGGCTGGCGCATCGGCCGCCCCGCCCCGCCCGAGCAATGGGTGCCGCGGCCTGTTGCGGCGCATGGTTGACCGCGCCGCCGCGAATTGAAAAGGTCGCCCCGACCGGTGCCCGCCGCCCGGGGGAGACGCCTTGAACCGCCTCGTCATGCTGCTCGCCCTGCTGCTGCCCGCCTTGCCGGCGTTGGCGCATGCGGGGGAACCCATCCGCATGCTGGTCGGCCTGCCGCCCGGCACCGGGGTGGACCGGATGGCGCGGCTGCTGGCCGAGGGCCTGTCCGCCCAGCTGGCCCGGCCGGTGGTGGTGGAGAACCGCACCGGCGCCCGCGGCAACGTGGCGGCCGAGGAACTGTCGCGCGCCAGCCCGGACGGATCGGTGCTGGGCGTGGTCTCGGCCGGCACGCTGGTGCTCAACCGGCACCTGTCGCGCCAGATGGGCTATGATCCACAGGCAGACCTGACCCCCATCAGCCGCTTCGCCGCCCAGCCCTTCCTGGTGCTCGCCAGCCCCCGCGACGGGCCCCGGACCTTGGGGGAGCTGACGGAGATTCTCAAAGGAAAGACAGGCACTTGCGGCACGCCGGGGGCCGGCACCACCCAGCACCTGGTGCTGGACATGCTGGTGCGCTCCTGGGGGGCCAGGTGCGACTTCGTGCACTATCGCGGTATGGGTGGTGCGATTCCGGATTTGCTTGATGGGTCGTTGCAGGTCTATGTGGAAAGCGCTGTCATCGGATTGCCACTGGTCCGGGAGGGGAGGGCGCGGGTCGTCGCCGTCACCTCACGGGTGCGTTCCGCCCTGCTGCCCGACGTGCCCACCGTGGGCGAGACGGTTCCCGGCTTCGAGGCCGAGACCTGGATCGCCCTCATGGGCCCGCGCGGCATGGCCGAGCCCCAGCTGGCACGGATCGAGGCTGCCGCCATCGCCGTCGCGCGTGACGTCGCGGTGGTGCATCGGCTGCGCGCCATCGCCGCGGAACCCGTCGGGGGGACGCGGGCCGAGCTCGCCGCCACCATCCGCGCGCAGGATTCCATTTGGGGGCCGGTGGCACGCGCTGCCGGAGTGACCGCTGATTGACGCTGCCATCGAAGCCACCATTCCCCGCAAGCTTGGATTCAAGCCGGGGATGGTGTGCGCCGTGCTGGAACCGCCCGCCGGCCTGCGCCACGGCCTGCCCGCCACCAACGCGTCGGAGCCCGAGCTGATCCTCGCCTTCGCGCCCGACCGCGCGGCCCTGGCCCGCGTGGCGGCGCGGGCGATGGACCTCTACGGCGTCGGCGGCCGGCTGTGGTTCGCCTATCCCAAGAAGGCCGGCGCCATCCGCACCGACCTGGACCGCGACCATGGCTGGGAACCGCTGACCCAGGCCGGGCTGCTGCCGGTGACGCAGGTGGCGCTGGACCCCACCTGGTCCGCCCTGCGCTTCCGCCTGCGCGAGGAAATCCCGACCCTCACCCGCAAGGCTTGATCCGGCGCAAGGCGGGGTTACCGGGAGGCGGGTCATACCCACCTCCCGACTCAGGTTTTCACCGCGCCCCCCGGCGCAGGACGAACGCATGAACGCCACGCGCACCGCCTTCCACGCCCATTGCCGCGACGGCCTCGACGCGCTCCGCGCCGAAGGCCGCTACCGCGACTTCGCGCAGCTGGAGCGCGACGCCGCCCGCTTCCCGGTCTACCGCCAGGGCGGGCGGGACGTCACGGTCTGGTCTTCCAACGACTACCTCGGCATGGGGCGGCACCCGGCGGTGATCGCGGCCGGGCAGGCGGCGATGGCGGCGCACGGGGCAGGCGCGGGCGGCACGCGCAACATCTCCGGCACCTCGCCCCTGCACGCGGCGCTGGAGGCGGAGCTGGCCACGCTGCACGGCATGCCGTCCGCGCTGCTCTTCGGCTCGGGCTACGTCGCCAACCAGGCGGCGATCTCCACCATCCTGTCCGCCCTGCCGGGCTTCCACGTCCTGTCGGACGAGAAGAACCACGCCAGCATGATCGCCGGCATGCGCGGCCTGCCGGGTGTCACCAGGCACATCTTCCGCCACAACGACCTGGGGCACCTGGAGCGGCTGCTGGCCGCCATCCCCGCTTCGGCGCCCAAGCTGATCGCCTTCGAATCCGTGTACTCGATGGATGGCGACATCGCCCCCATCGGCGCCATCTGCGACCTGGCCGAGCGCCATGGCGCGATGACCTACCTGGACGAGGTGCACGCGGTCGGCCTCTACGGCGCCACCGGCGGCGGCATCAGCGAGCGCGACGGCGTGCAGCGCCGGCTGGACGTGATCGAGGGCACGCTGGCCAAGGGCTTCGGCGTCGTCGGCGGCTACGTCGCGGGGCGCGAGGAGGTGGTGGACCACATCCGCTCCACCGCCTCGGGGCTGATCTTCACCACCTCGCTGCCGCCCTCCACCGTCGCCGCGGCGCTCGCCTCCGTGCGCCACCTGAAGGAGGACGGCGCGCTGCGCGCCCGCATGGCCGGGCCGGCGCGCCTGCTGAAGCGCAAGCTGGACGAGGCGGGCATCGCGCGCATGCCCAGCGAGAGCCACATCGTCCCCGTCATGGTGGGCGAGGCGAAGGCGGTGCGCGAGGTCGCCCGCCGCCTGATGGACGAGCACGCGATCTACGCCACGCCCATCAACTACCCCACCGTGCCGCGCGGCGGCGAGCGGCTGCGCCTCTGCGCCACGCCCTTCCACACGGAGGCGATGATGGACGCCCTGGTGGCGGCGCTGCGCCAGGTGCTGCCCAAGGCGGTGCTGCGCCAGGCGGCCTGAGGGCCGGCGCCGATGGCCGCGCAAGG
>JALHNW010000310.1 GCA_022843345.1 Rubritepida sp.
TCCCTGCCGGGGCGCGGCCAGCCGTGCCGCCCCCGGGCACCCCGCGCCCCCTCCCGGGCCGCCCCGGGCTGGCACGGCGCATGCGAGGGCCGTGGCACCATTGCCTTCAGGAGGCCGCGATGTCCCTCTTCGGTTCGATGACCACCGCCATCTCCGGCCTCGCCGCCCAGGCGCGGGCGCTGGGGCACGTCTCCGACAACCTGGCCAACAGCCAGACCACCGGCTTCAAGCGGGTGGACACCAACTTCTCCGACCTCGTCACCCAGTCCAGCGCCTCGGGCCACTCGCCGGGCTCGGTGCTGGCGCGGCCCAACTTCACCAACACGGTGCAGGGCGCGATGGAGTCCACGGACAACCCGCTGGGCATGGCCATCGGCGGGCAGGGCTTCTTCTCCGTCGCCCAGGCCAAGGGCGAGGTGGACGGGCTGCCCACCTTCGACGACCGCCAGTTCTTCACCCGCGCGGGCGATTTCGGGCTGGATGCCGACGGCTACCTGGTGAACAGCGCCAACTACTTCCTGCGCGGCTGGACGATGCAGGAGAACGGCCAGCTCGACCGCACGACGCTCAGCCCCATCCGCATCTCGCAGAACGTGTTCAACCCCATCCCCACCAGCACGGTGGAGATGTCGGCCAACCTGCCCGCGCTGGACGCCCCCGCCACGCCCGCCGACGCCAAGAGCTACAGCACCCAGGTCGAGGTCTATGACGACATGGGCCGGCGCCACGCGCTGACGCTGACCTTCGCGCAGGACCCCGGCTCGGCTGGCCCGCCGGTCGTGCCGGCCGCGCCCAACACCTGGCGGATGAGCATGGACCCGCCGCCCACCACGGGCGCGGTGGACATCCCCGTCGTCTTCGGCGCGGACGGCACCATCGCCTCCTTCGACGGCACGGCGGGCACGACGAACGAGCTGGTGAGCCGGACCTTCAACATGTCGCTGGGCGTGGCGGCGCAGGACATCACGCTCAACCTCGGCCGGTTCAACGTGGCCGAGGGGCTGACGCAGTGGGACGCGACCGACTTCTCGCTCCGCAACCTGGAGCAGAACGGCGTCCCGCCCGGCGGCTACAGCGGGCTGGCGATCGGCGAGAACGGCGACATCACGGTGAACTACGACAACGGGCAGAGCCGCACGATCGGGCGCGTGCCGCTGGTCGCCTTCGCCGACCCCGACAAGCTCCAGCGCATAGACGGGCAGGCCTTCATGCGCACGGTGGACAGCGGCGAGGCGCGGGTGACGGACGCCAGCAGCAACGGCGTGGGCAAGCTGGTGGTGGGCAACCTGGAGAAGTCCAACGTGGACATCGCCTCCGAGTTCACCAAGCTGATCGTCGCCCAGCGCGCCTACACCGCCAACACGAAGGTGGTGACCACGGCGGACGAGATGCTCCAGGAAACCATCAACATGCGGCGCTGAGGACACAGTGTGGCGCACATCATTGCCACGCTCACCGCCCGTTAACCAACGGCCTCCGAGGATGGCAGCGTCATGAGCCTCGATCTCGCCTTCGGCATCGCGCGCACCGGGCTGCTGGCCACCCAGCGCGCGCTGGCCAACGTGTCGCAGAACATCGCGAACGCGCAGACGGAGGGCTACACGCGCAAGGAGGGCGCGGCCACCGCGACGAACGCCAACGGCCAGGGCACCGGCGTGCGGCTGGGCGTGGCCACCCGCAGCGTGGACGCGGCGCTGGTGACGGAGCGCAACGCCCGCGCCTCGGACGCCGCCGCCGCCGACGCCCGCCAGCGACTGCTCTCGGGCATCGAGGCGGCGCATGGCAGCGTGGCGGCGGGCGACACGCTGGGCGACGCCATCGGCGCGATGGGCGACAGCTTCCTCGCCCTGCGCGCCGCACCGGGCGACCCCGGCCTCCAGCGCCAGGTGGTGGCAGACGCGCAGGCGGTGGCGGCGCGCTTCAACCAGGTGGGGCAGGCGGTGGGCGAGGCGCGCGGGCAGGCGCAGTCGGGCATCGCAACCGCGGTGCGCGCGGCCAATGCCGCGCTGCGCGACGTCGCCGCGCTGTCGGTGCAGATCGTCGCCACGCGCTCCTCCGGCGCCTCCACCGCCGCGATGGAGGATGCGCGCGACGCGGCGATCGCGAGGCTGGCCGAGCAGCTGCCGGTGCGCGCCATCCACCAGGCGGACGGCAACCTCACCCTGGTGTCGGGCGGGATGACGCTGCCGCTGGACCCGCGGCGGGACGTGCTGTCCTTCGACGAGACGGCGATCGGGCCCACCACCTGGCACGGGGCGGGCGGGCTGCTGCCGGGGGTGATGCTAGGCGGGCGCGACGTGACGGCGCAGCTGTCCGGCGGCACGCTGGGCGCGCTGGTGGAGCTGCGGGACCGCACCCTGCCGCGCTTCCAGGCGGAGCTGGACGTGGCGGCCGGCACGCTGGCCGCGCGCATGCAGGCGCAGGGGCTGCGGCTGTTCACGGACAACTCGGGCAACGTGCCCGACATGGCGCTGCCCTACGCGGCGGCCGGCAGCGGGCAGGTGGGCTTCGCCAACCTGGTGCAGGTGAACGCCGCCGTGCTGGCCGCCCCGTCGCTGGTGCGCGACGGCACCCACGCGGTGGCCGCGACGGTGGGCGGGCCGACCGCCTTCACGCCCAACCCGGCCGGCGGGCCGTCGGGCTTCGCCACGCTGGTTTCGCGCGTCACCGAGCACGCGCTGGGCGCGACGGCGAGCGCGGGGAACGCCTGGGCACCCATCGCGACCACCGGCCTGGGGCCGGATGGCACGCTGGCCTCGTCCTTCATGGCGCAGGGGGCGGTGGCGGATTTCGCGGCCGCGCTGACCGGGGCGCAGGCGGGCGCGCGGGCGGATGCGGCGGCGGCGCTGGAGCGCGCGGGGACGCTGCGCTCCGGGCTGGATGCGCGCTTCGCCGCGCAGTCGGGCGTGGATGCGGACGGGGAGATGGCGGCGATGGTGCAGCTGCAGAACGCCTATGCCGCCAATGCGCGGGTGATGAACACGGCGCAGGAGATGTTCGACCTCCTGCTCACGATCGGACGGTGAGCTGAATGACCGACATGCTGGCCCGCCTGGGCACCGAGACCGCCCTGCTGCGCACGCGGATGGAAGGCCTGGCGCGGCAGGTTTCCACCGGCCACCGCGCCCCGGCGCTGGGCGAGATCGCCGCGGAGCAGCCGCGCGCGGTCTCCCTGCGCGCCGAGATGGGGCGGCGCGAGGTCTATACCCGCGCCATGACCCAGGCGGATGCGCGCATCGAGACGACGCAGGGCGCGCTGGGGCGCCTGACCGACATCGCGCGCGAGTTCCGCACCGACGTCGCCATGCGGGTGGGCAGCCGTGACGCCGAGAGCCTGGCCACCGTGGCGACGCGCGCGCGGGCGGCGCTGGAGGAGGTGGGGCACCTGCTCAACAGCCGCTTCGCCGGGGAATACCTGTTCGCCGGCAGCGACCTGGCGAACGCCCCGGTGCCGGACCCGGCGGGGCTGGCGGACGGGCCGATGGCCGCGGGCATCGCGGCGGCGGTGGGCACGCTGGCCGTGGGCAACGGG
>JALHNW010000311.1 GCA_022843345.1 Rubritepida sp.
CGTCCCCGGCGGCGGCGAGCGCGGCGCGCACGGCGGCACAGAGCGCCGTCCACCAGTCGGCCGGGTCCTGTTCGCTCCAGCCCGGGTGCGGCTGGTGGGTGGGGACGGGGTGGCTGCCTTCGCCGGCCGCACGCCCGTCCGGCGTCACCAGCGTCGCCTTCAGGGAGCCCGCCCCGAGGTCCACGCCCAGCAGCAGGGGCATGAGGTCAGCGCTTGGCATGGATATCGCCGAGTGCCTTGGCCACCAGGGCCGGGACGTCCACGCCGTAGGGGCAGGCCGCACGGCAGGCCGCCGCCATGTCCTGGCGGGACAGGAGCGCGCGCGGCTCCGCGCCATCCGCCACCTGCCCGGTGGCAAGCGCCACCGTCAGCAAAGAGAGCGCGGAGGGCGTCTCGCCTTCCTCGTGCGGGTGCGCCCAGGCGCTGCGGCACAGATTGGGGCAGAAGGCGCAGAAGCGCAGCGTCTCCAGCGTCGCGCTCACCGGTCCGTTCCCCGCGCGGAAAGGTCCGCCCCGGCCCGTGGTCGCAACCCGAGCTTCCCGGGGTTGAGGAGGTTGCCGGGATCGAGCGCATCCTTCACGGCCTGGAGCAGGCGCAGCCCGGTGGTTCCCAGCTCACCCTCCATGTAGGGGCCGCGAAACAGCCCGGCCCCATGATGGTGGGCGATGGAGCCGCCGCGCTCCAGCGTCATGCGCTGGATCCTGTCCCACGCCTCGCGGTGCAGGCGCAGCGCGCGGTCGCGCTCCATGGGTGGCAGGCGCAGGGTCATGTACTGGCATGCCCCTTCCGGATAGGCGTGCGACCAGTGGGCGCCGAAATGCATCCCGTCGCACAGGGACAGCGCGGCCGCGCGCATCGCGGCGTGGCCCTCGGACAGCTGGTCCCACGGCAGGGTTACCTCGATCGTGTCCATCCAGTGCCCGGCGTTCTGCCATTTTGCCGAGTAGGACTCGTAGCGGTGCGCCAGCCAGTGCTCGTAGGGGGCGTCGCTGCCCGCTTCGATCCCGCCGGCCTCGCGGACAATCTCAAGCGCCATCTCGCGTTCCACATCGGCGAGGCGTCGCGGGCCGCAGAACTGGAAGATGCCGAGGACGGGCCGTTCCCCAAATGCGGGCAGCCCGCCGGCGCGCGGGGCGCTCTCCTCCTCGTCGTAGATGCGCAGCACGGCCGGGCGTAGCTCACCCTGAAGGATGCGCCGCGCGGCATCGAGGCCAGCCGCTACCGAGGGGAAGGCCAGCACGGCCGGCAGCTCCACCTCCGGGCGGCGCCATATGCGAAGCGTCACCTCCGTGATGACGCCGAGCGTTCCCTCGCTGCCCACGAGGAGGTCGCGCAGGGACGGGCCGGAGGAGCGGCGGGCCACTGGCCGCACCTCCAGCACCTCGCCATCCGGCAGCACGGCGCGCAGCCCGACGACGATGTCCTCGATCTTGCCGAAGCGGGTGCTGGCCTGGCCGGCGCCGCGGCAGGCGGCCCAGCCGCCGACGGTGGACATGTGCAGCGATTGCGGCAGGTGGCCGCAGGTCCAGCCACGATCGTTCAGGGCGACCTCGAACCGGCCGCCATTCATTCCGGCCTGCACGGTGGCGAGGCCATTGACCTCGTTCAGGTGCAAGAGCCTGTCCAGGCGCTTGAGGTCCAGCGTGACCTCGCCGCCCAATGGAATGGCGCCGCCGAGGACGCCCGAGCCGGCGCCGAAGGGAATCACCGGCACGTCCTCCGCGCGGGCGAGCCGCAGGATGGAAGCGACCTCCCCCTCGTCGGCCGGCCGGACGACGAGGCGCGGAAGCGTGCCGGGCAGCGCGCCGTCGCGCACGGCGAAGGTGGCGAAGGGCAGGCGGTCACGGGCGTAGGGCAGGCGCTGGGCGAAGCCGGACAACACGTTCGCCGTCCCGCAGATGGCCGCGAGCCGACCGGGCAGCCCACTTTCGTCCTGCACTTGGGCGAGGTCCTGCGCGGCCCGCATCAACTCCATCCGCCCCTCCAGCAGCCGATTTGAACAATCGTTTGTTCACGAGAGGCGATCATGCTGTGGCTAGGAAGTCAATCGTTTCCTGTCCAGGGGGCGGTGGATGCGCGCAGGATCAAGCCTTCAGGTGCAAGGATCGCAGGCCTTTCGGCGCCGCGGCCTTCGATCAGCGCGATCAGCGCCTCTGTGGCCACCTGCCCCATTCTGCTGGTGGGCATTCGCACGGTGGTGAGAGGGGGATGGACCAACTCGGCCACGGGACCGTCATGCATGGCAATCAACGAAATGTCGTGCGGGACACCCCATCCCGCCTCGTGGAGGCTGCGCAGCGCCCCGGCCGCTGCGACAAGCGTGGCGGCGAAGATCGCGGTCGGCCGCGCCGGCAGCAGGCGGCGCATTCCCTCAGCTCCACCGCCGACGGTATAGCCAGCCTCCGCCACCAGTTCTGGATGCGTGGCCAGACCGGCCGCTTGAAGTGCCTGCTGGTAACCGAGCAGGCGGCCCATGCCGTTGTAACCCTGCAGCCTCCCCGCCAGGTGGCCGATCCGGCGGTGCCCGAGAGACAGGAGGTGCTCCACGGCCATCCGCGCGGCGGCCGCGTTGTCCAGCGCTGCGCAGAAGGGCACGCCCTGCATCTGGCGGTTAAGCACGACGTAGGGCACGGCAAGCGTCGCCAGTGCGTCGCGGAGCGCCGCATCCTCGTCGGCGGCTGCGATCAACCACCCATCCACGCGCCTGCTGGCGTCCAGCCGCCGCGCCAAGTCCGCTGTCGAGGCGCCCGGCTCCTGGTGGACGATGAGCAGGGCGTATCCCGCTTCTTCCGCGGCGCGCTGGGCGCCGCCGATGGTTGTGGAGAAGACCGGGTTATCCAGTTGCGGAACCACCATGCCTATCGCCTCGGTCCGCGCCAGGCGCAGCGCCCGTGCGGTTGCATTGGCGTGGTAGGCAAGGCGCTGGGCCGCCTCCTCTATCCTCTTGCGCGTTTCGGGCGAAACCCGGGCGACCGTGCCCCTGAGGACGCGTGATGCAGTGGACGGGTCCACGCCGGCCTCCCGCGCGACATCCGCCAGCATGGCCGGCCGAAGCCCCAACCGATCCTTTGGTGCGGGTCGCTCACGATTCATACCTGTCAATCCACAAAAGCCGACGAGGAGATAACAGCCGCCGTCACAAGACAGAATGGCCTAGGCTCAGGACCCATTGTCCGAGCCAGAAGATGACGGTGGCGGCGAGCGTGATGGCAGCGAAGAAAGTGTGTGCGCAGCGGTCGTGGCGCATGGCGATGCGCCGCCAGTCCTTCAGGCGGCCGAACATGATCTCGATGCGGTGTGGCCTGCTGCCGGTTCGATGGACATCGAGTTTCGCCTGAGCTGGCCAAACGCTCGAACTCCACTGGGCTGAGATAGCCGATGGCCAGTGGCGCCGCATCGGGTTGTAGAACCGCTCGATGTAGTCGAACACTGACGTGCTCCCCTGAAATGGCTCCATTTTTCGGTAGAGTCCGATCCAGCAAGGGACGGACGAATGAAGCGCAGCAGGTTCAGCGATG
>JALHNW010000312.1 GCA_022843345.1 Rubritepida sp.
GAAGCCGGCGAAGCGCAGCGCGTTGTCCGGCCAGTCGCGCCCGTCGGGCCCGGCATAGGGGCCGCCGGGGCGGGCAAACAGGTGGGGTGCGTCCAGCACGAGCAGCGCCAGGCCGCGATGCGTGGCGTGCAGCAGCCGCGCCGGGCCGCCGAACAGGTCGGGCAGCTCCAGTGCCGTGCCGGTGGGCGCGATGGCCTGCATGACGGCGGGATAGCCGGGCAGCAGGGTGGTGACGGCGATGCCCTCGCCCGCCAGGGCCGCTGGCAGGGCGCCGGCCACGTCGGCCAGGCCGCCGGTCTTGACGAGGGGAAAGACCTCGGAGGCCGCGGCCAGGACCTTCACGCCAGGCGGTCCAGCATGGCCTGGGTGATCAGCGTCACGCCCTTCTCCGTGCGGCGGAAGCGCGCGGCGTCGGCCACCGGGTCCTCGCCCACCACCAGCCCGGCGGGGATGCGGCAGCCGCGGTCCACGACGACGCGCGAGAGGCGGGCGCCGCGGCCGACATCCACGCGGGGCAGGATCACCGCCTCGTCCACGGTGGCGTAGGAGTGCAGGTGCGTGCCGGTGAACAGCAGCGAGCGCCGCGCCGCCGCGCCCGAGACGATGCAGCCGCCGGAGACGAGCGAGGACACCGCCTCGCCCCGCCGCCCTGCCGCGTCGTGCACGAACTTGGCCGGCGGCGTGACCTCGCCATAGGACCAGATGGGCCATTCGGCGTCGTAGAGGTCCAGCGCGGGGAGGATGTCGGTGAGGTCTATGTTGGCTTCCCAGTAGGCGTCCACCGTGCCCACGTCGCGCCAGTAGGGCGCGCCCTCGCTGGCCGAGCGCACGCAGGAGCGCTCGAAGCGGTGGGCCACGGCGCCGCCGCGCGCGACGAGGTGGGGGATGATGTCCTTGCCGAAGTCGTGCGTGCTGGCGGCGTCGGCGGCGTCGCGCTTCAGCTGGTCCAGCAGGAAGGGGGTGTCGAAGACGTAGATGCCCATGGAGGCGAGCGACATCGCCTCGTTGCCCGGCATGGCGGGCGGGTCCTTGGGCTTCTCGACGAAGTCGGTGATGCGGTCGGCCGCGTCCACCGCCATCACGCCGAAGCCCTTGGCCTCCTCGCGCGGCACCGCCATGCAGGAGACGGTGACCTCCGCGCCGCTGTCCACGTGCTGGCGCAGCATGCGCTCGTAGTCCATCTTGTAGACGTGGTCGCCGGCCAGCAGGACGATGTGGCGCGGGGCCAGGTCCTCGATGATGTCGATGTTCTGGAACACCGCGTCGGCGGTGCCCTGGTACCACGCGGTTTCCGACACGCGCTGCGATGCGGGCAGGATGTCGAACGACTCATTGCGTTCATGTCGGAGAAAATTCCAGCCGCGCTGGAGGTGGCGGATCAGGCTGTGGGCCTTGTATTGCGTCGCCACCGCCACGCGGCGGATGCCGCTGTTGATGGCGTTGCTCAGCGCGAAGTCCACGATGCGCGACTTGCCGCCGAAGAACACCGCGGGCTTGGCGCGCCGGTCCGTCAGCTCCATGAGGCGCGAGCCGCGGCCGCCGGCCAGCACGAAGGCCATGGCGGTGCGCGCCAGCGGCGCCTGTGGTTCCTCACGCATCGTTCGTCTCCTCCTCGGGCATCAGGTAGAGCGCGGACAGAGGGGGCAGGTCCACCGCCGATTGCGTCAGGGAAAGCGCCTCCCCTGCCCCGCCCCAGCGCGCGCCGTCCGTGTTCAGCACCACGCGCCAGCGGCCCGCGGGGATGGCGACGGCGTCGCGGCGGATCGGGGTGAAGTTGCACAGCACCAGCACGGGCGGCGCATCCCCCCCGC
Source organism: Rubritepida sp. (assembly GCA_022843345.1). Classification (GTDB taxonomy): domain Bacteria; phylum Pseudomonadota; class Alphaproteobacteria; order Acetobacterales; family Acetobacteraceae; genus Roseococcus. The sequence continues at coordinate 1,812 of JALHNW010000312.1, forward strand.
CGAGGCGCTGCCAGGAGAAGACGGAGCGGTCCGCGTCGTCCGGCTCGATCCAGCGGAAGCCTTGGGGGCTGGCGTCCAGCGCGTGCAGGGCGCGGTGTTCGCGGTGCAGGCGGTTCAGCTCGCGCACCAATGCCTGCACGCCGCGATGCGGGGCGTGCATCAGCAGCCACCAGTCCAGCTCCCGCTCCTCGGCCCATTCGCGCCATTGGGCGATCTCGTTGCCCATGAACAGCAGCTTCTTGCCGGGGTGCCCCCACATGAAGGCGTAGAAGGCGCGCAGCGTGGCGAAGCGCTGCGCGTCGTCGCCCTGGATGCGGCCGAGCAGCGAGCCCTTGCCGTGCACCACCTCGTCATGGCTCAGCGGCAGGATGAAGCGCTCGTCCCAGGCGTAGTGCAGGCCGAAGGTGACGAGGTGATGGTGGAAGCGGCGATGGATGGGATCGAGCGCCAGGTAGCGCAGCGTGTCGTTCATCCAGCCCATGTTCCACTTGAAGGCGAAGCCCAGCCCGCCTTCCGTGGCCGGCGCGGTGACGCCGGGGCGGTCGGTCGCCTCCTCCGCCATCGCCACGCGGCCTTCCGGCAGGGTGGCGTTCAGTTCGCGCAGGAAGCGCACGGCGTCCGGGTTCTCCGTGCCGCCCTCGTCGTTCGGCGCCCATTCGCCCGGCGCGCGGGCATAGTCCAGGCGGATCATGGAGGAGACGGCGTCCACCCGCAGCCCGTCGGCCCGGTACCGCTCCAGCCAGAAGCGGGCGTTGGAGAGCAGGAAGGCGCGCACCTCGGCGCGGCCGTAGTCGAAGACGCAGGTGCCCCATTCCGGGTGCGCGCCGCGGCGCGGGTCCGGATGCTCGTAGAGCGGCGCGCCGTCGAAGCGCGCCAGGCCGTGGGCGTCGCGCGGGAAGTGGCCGGGCACCCAGTCCAGCAGCACGCCCAGGCCCATGCCGTGCGCGGCGTCCACGAAGCGCATCAGCCCCTCCGGCGGGCCGAGGCGCGCGGTGGCGGCGAACATGCCGACCGTCTGGTAGCCCCAGGAGGCGTCCAGCGGATGCTCCATCACCGGCATGAGCTGGACGTGGGTGAAGCCCATGTCGCGCACGTAGGGCAGCAGGTCGGCGGCCAGCTCGTCCCAGCTCCAGAAGCGCCCGTCCGGGTGGCGCTTCCAGGAGGGGGCGTGGACCTCGTAGACGCTCATCGGCGCGGCCGCGTCGGCCGGCGGGGGTGCGGCGTGGCGCCAGGCATGGCGCGGGGCGGCGGCGATGGAGGCGGTGGCCGGGCGCAGCTCGGCGGCGAAGCCGAAGGGGTCGGCCTTCAGGGGCAGCACGCGGCCGTCGGGGCCCAGCAGCTCGAACTTGTAGCGCTCGCCCAGGGCCAGGCCGGGGAGGAAGATCTCCCAGATGCCGGAATCCACCCGCCGGCGCATCGGGTGGCGCCGCCCGTCCCAGGTGTTCCAGCCGCCCACCACGGAGGCGCGGCGCGCATGCGGCGCCCAGAGCGCGAAGCGCAGCCCCTCGCTGCCCTCATGCGTGATGGGGTGGCAGCCCAGCCGGTCGTGCAGCGCCAGGTGCGTGCCCTCCAGCAGCAGGTGCTCGTCCAGCGCGCCCAGGGCGGGGCCGAAGGCGTAGGGGTCGTCGAATTCCTGCGTCGCGCCGGGCCAGCGGTCGCGCAGGCGGCGGGTGGCCGGCGCGGGGCCTTCGAAGAAGCCGGCCT
>JALHNW010000313.1 GCA_022843345.1 Rubritepida sp.
GGCGGCGCGGCCCCCGTGCTGGCCCGCCTCATCCGCCAGCGCATCGAGGCGGTGCTGCCGCCCATGCTCGGCCGCGTCGCGGCACTCGGCGCCCGCTTCCAGGCCCAGGTGCGCGCCCGCCTGCCCAGCCTGCCGGCCCGCCGCGCCTTTCTGGAGCGCGCCCTGTCCGGAACCCCCGCCAAGCTCGCCGAATCCGGCCGCCAGGCGGAGGCCGAGGCCGCCTTCGCCACCATGCTCGACGCCGCCGAGGAACGCCCCACGGGCTTCGTCCAGCTCGTCGGCGCCGGCCCGGGTGCCGCCGACCTGCTGACCCTGCGCGCCCTGCGCGCGCTCGGCGAGGCCGACGTGATCGTCCACGACCGCCTGGTGCCCGAGGCGGTGCTGGAGCTGGCCCGCCGCGACGCCCGGCGCATCTTCGTCGGCAAGCGCCGCGCCGAGCATTGCGTGCCGCAGGAGGGCATCAACGCCCTGCTGGTGGAACTCGCGCGCGAGGGACTGCGCGTGGTCCGCCTGAAGGGCGGCGACCCCTTCATCTTCGGCCGCGGCGGCGAGGAGGCGCAGGCCCTGCTCGACGCCGGCATCGCGCACGAAATCATCCCCGGCGTCACCGCGGCCCTGGGCTGCGCCGCCCAGGCCGGCATCCCGCTGACGCACCGCGACTGCGCGCAGATGCTCACCTTCGTCACCGGCCACACGCGCGACGGCGTGCTGGACCTCGACTTCAGCGCCCTGGCGCGGCGCGGCCAGACGCTCGCCGTCTACATGGGCCTCACCACCCTGGCCGCGCTCCACCAGGGCCTGATCTGGGAAGGCTACGACGAGACGACGCCGGCCATCCTCATCGAATCCGGCGGCACGCCGGCGCAGCGCGAACTCCGCGGCACCCTGGCCGAGATCGTCGAGCACGCGCCCGGCTGGGCCGGCGGCGGCCCCGTCCTGCTGCTGATGGGCGAGGTGGTCGGCATGGGCGCGCCCCCCCTGCCCGCCTTCGCGGCCTCCGCCGTGGCCGGCACGCCCCGCCCCGCCTGAACGGGGCTACGCCTTCTGCCGCAGCTTCAGCCGGTCCATCTCCGGCACCGCCTGCCCGGCATCGGTGAAGGCCTGCCGTAGCGCCTGCAGGTTGGGCGCGAAGATCCCCTCGCGGTTCGCCACGCACCAGTCCCGGCTTTCCGTGGGCATCCGCAGGCTGCCCTGGAAGCGCGGCATCACCCAGCGCGCGAACAGCTCGTAGGAGTGCAGCGTCTGCCGGCGGTCCGCCCATTCGTGCGAGCGGAACAGCACGCCCCCCGCCCCGCCCTCGGTGAAGCCCAGCAGCCGCTCGATGCCGGCCGCCACCGTGTCGGGGCTGCCCACCAGCGTGGTGCCGGCGCGCAGCCCGTCGCCCAGCGGGTCCTCCGTGCGGGTCGGCGGGCGGGCCAGCACCTCGCCGAAATAGCCCTCCGTCTCCATCCGCTCGCCCGCGCGCACCTGCGCCATCGCCGCCTCGTCATCCTCGGCCACGTGCAGGTTCACCACCAGCCGCCAGTCCGCGCGGTCCATCGCGTGGCCGTGCTTCGCTGCCTCCTCCTCCGCCAGCCGCCACTGCGCGGCCAGCTTCTGCGGCCCGCCCGGCAGCCCCGCGCCCAGCGAGATCAGCCCCAGCCCGTGCCGCGCCGCCGCCAGCGCGCCCGAGGGCGTGGTGGAGGAAGCCACGCTCACCGGGAAGCGCGGGTGCGAATAGGGTGCGAGGTGCAGCCGTGCCTCGCGCAGCTCGAACCAGTCGGTCTTCATCGTCACCGGCCCGTCGCAGCGCAGCAGGGCGGTGATGGCGGAAAGGCTTTCCTCCATCCGCCGCCGCTGGTCCTTCGCCTCGATGCCCATCATGTAGGCGTCGCTCACCAGCGCGCCGGGGCCGCAGCCCAGCATCACCCGCCCGCGCGACATGTGGTCCAGCTGCACGAAGCGCTGCGCCACCAGCAGCGGGTGGTGGTAGGGCAGGCTGGTGACGCCGCTGCCCAGGCGGATGTGGCGCGTGCGCTCCAGGGCGGCGGCGATCATCACCTCGGGCGCGGCGATCGTCTCCCAGCCGGCCGAATGATGCTCGCCGATCCAGGCCTCGTCGAAGCCCAGCGTATCCAGGCGCTCCAGCAGCTCCAGGTCCCGCGCCAGCGCCAGCGTCGGGTTGTCGCCCAGCCGGTGGAAGGGGGCGAGGAAGATGCCGAACTTCAGGCCGGCATGGGGCATGGCGTGGGTTCCTTCTGGACGTTCCAGCCGAGACTAGGGCCAGGAGCCGGCGCGCGCCCAGGGGGCCACGTCACAGCAGCAGCGCCGCCACCGCCCGCGCCGTCTCCGCCAGCCCCCGCGCATCGGCGAACAGCGTCGCCACCTGGAAGGTCGCCAGGAACAGCAGGGCGTGCAGCACGCCCGGATGCGCCCGCCCCTGCCGCTCCACCCATCCCGCCAGGCGCCCCGGCAGGGGGATGCGCGCGGCCAGCACGGCCAGCGCCGCGCCGATCAGCGCCCCCGCCACGATGTCGGAGGGGAAGTGCAGCCCGAAATACACCCGCGGCAGGCACACCACCACCATCACCCAGGCGATGGCGACCAGCCCCGCGCCGCGATGCGCCAGCCACACCGCGACCGCGAGCGACATCGCCACCACCGCGTGGTCGCTGGGGAAGGCGCTCCAGTCCCGCAGCATCCCGGGGTCCAGGTCCTGGGCGATGCGAAGCCCCGCCCACCGCATCTCCATGTCGTGCAGCGGCCGCAGGCGGGGGCCCAGCACGTTCTGCATGAACCGGGCGAGCATGATGGCGGCGATCGTGCCGGCCAGCGCGCGCAGCGCCGTCATCGCCTCCACCCGGCCGTCCCTGCGGCACCACGCCCACCACAGCAGCGCCACCGGCAGCCCGAACTTGACCAGCGAGGAGCGCATCACCTCCAGCAGCAGGCGGTCCGCCGCCCGGCTCGTGCCGACCCAGCCGTTGAGGAGGAGGAGAAGCTCGCCATCCACGCCATGCATCTCCCCGAAACGGGCCGGGCGCGCCTCCGCCGGCATTCCCATGCCGTGTTACAGTATTGTTGCGCCCCGCCCATGGCAATGCGGTGGGCCCCCTCACCCGCGCCGCAGCACCACCAGCGCCACGCCCGCCGCCGCCACCGCCGTCCCCGCCACCGCGAGCGGCGCCATGGTCGCCCCCAGCACCACCCAGGCGATCACCGCCGCCACCGGCGGCACCAGGAAGAACACGGTGGAGGCCTTCGCCGCCTCGCCGTGCCGCAGCATGAGGAACAGCAGCGACAGCGACACCAGCGAGTTCACCAGCACGAGGTAGGCCAGCCCCGCCACGAACTCCCCGGTCCAGTCCACGCGCATCGTCTCGGTGGCCCAGGCCAGCGCCAGCGTCGCCACCAGCCCCACCGCGCACATCACCAGGTTGGCGGTGACCAGGTGCACCCGATGGCCGCCGCGCCGCTCCAGCAGCGCGCCCGCGGCCATCAGCGCCAACGCCGCCAGC
>JALHNW010000314.1 GCA_022843345.1 Rubritepida sp.
GCGCAGGCCGGCGGCCAGACGCCGAGCGGGACGAGCGGCGGCTGCAGGGGCGCGGCGGGCGCAGCGGTGGCCACGAGCACCGGCACGACGGGATGGGCGCGGCAGCCCGCGTGGAAGTCGTGCAGGTCGAGCGCGTAGTCCTCGGCCTGGCGCAGGTCGGCGGGCGCGTGGGTGGTGGCGCGGTCCTTCCATTCCAGCACCACCACGGCGCGGTCGGTGAGCAGGATGGCGTCGGCGCGCTTCTCCAGCCGCAGCAGGTCGTATTCGAGCAGCAGCGTCCAGCCCGCGGCCTCGGGCATGGCCAGCGTGGCTTGCAGCGCCCGCGCCATCGCCTCCCAGGAATGCAGCTGCGCCAGCTCGGTGGATGCGTGGCGATGGGCCTGGGCGTCGGCCAGGCGTTCGCGGATGCGCGATGCGGGGGTGGCGAGGAACTCGGGAACCGTCAGCTCAACCCATGCGCGCATCGCCACGCACCCTGCCAGGCCAGGTGGCCAGCAGCAAGGAGGCCATCATCACCGCGAAGCCCGCCGCGTGCAGCGCCGTGAAGGCCTCGCCCAGCACCAGCACCGCCGTCACGGCGGCGGAGGCCGGCAGGAAGGCGGTGAAGCTGCCGGCCACGCCCGCCGGCACGCGCTTCAGGCCCGCGAACCACAGCAGCAGGCACAGCACGCTCGCCGTCACGGAATGGAACGCCAGCAGGGCCAGCAGCGCCGGGTCCGCCAGCGCCGCCGCCGCGGGCAGGCTGGGCGCGGCGAAGGGCAGCAGCACCAGCGCCGAGAACACCTGCATCCACAGCGAGGCGGTGAGCACCGGCACGCGCCCGGCGACGCGCTTGGCCAGGAGCACGTAGACCGCCTCGCCGACCACGCCGCCGAACACCAGCAGGTTGCCGAGCGCCGAGCCGCCGCCCCCGCCGCCGCCCAGCCGCGCGAGGGTGATCCCCGCCATGCCCAGCCCGGCCAGGGCCGCGGCCAGCCATTGCCGGGCCGACAGCCGCTCGCGCAGCCACAGGAAGGAGCCGAGCGCCACCACGGCGGGCAGCGTGGCCAGCACCAGCCCACCCTCCAGCGCCGTGGTGAGGCGCAGCCCGGCCAGCAGCCCGGCATTGTAGATCGCCGTGCCGAACAGCGCTTGGAGGAACAGGTTGCCCAGCACCGGCCGCGCCAGGGCCACGCGCCCGTCCATGATGCGCGCCAGGGGCCAGAGGATCGCCACGGCGAGCGCGCAGCGCAGGAAGGCGACCAGCGCGATGGGCAGCTGCTCGGCCAGCAGCTTGGCCACCGCCACGTTGGCGCCGACCAGCGACATGGCCAGGGCGAGCTGGCCGTAGGCGAGGATCACGCCCGCGGCCGGAAGCGCACCGCGTAGAGCGCGCCATCCGCCGTGCGCGCCGCGCAGCCCAGGTCCAGCCAGGCGCCGTTGCGGCCGAGGCGGGCCTGGCATTCGCCGCTCACGCGCAGCTCGCGCGCCGCGCCGTCGGAAACGACGCGCAGGTAGTCCAGCGACAGGGCGTAGGTGTCGGGGGTGGGCTGGCGGTCGCGGGTGCCGACGAAGTTGACCGCGCTGCGCGGGCCGAAGGGGATGGCGACGAAGGCGCGGCCATCCTCCAGCACGGAATACACGGCACCCGTGGGGGCGCAGGGCACCTCCTGCGCGCCCAGGCGCAGGGGGGTGACGCATTCGCCGGGGATCGCCATCACCAGCCGCGGCGGGGCGGGCTGGGCCAGCGCCACGCCGGGCAGCAGCAGGAGGAGCGCCAGCCTCACGCCTCGCCCTCCTGCCGGAAGGGGCTCAGCGTGGCCAGGGCGGCCATGCGTTCGCGGATGGCCGGGCGCTCGGCGTCGAGGAAGCCGGCGATGGCGCGGCTGAGGCCGGGGTGGGCGATGAGGTGGGCGCTGTGCGTCTCCACCGGCAGGTAGCCGCGCTGGATCTTGTGCTCGCCCTGCGCGCCGGCCTCCACGCGCGCGAGGCCGTGCGCGATGGCGAAGTCCACGGCGCGCATGTAGCACAGCTCGAAATGCAGGAAGGGCACCTCCTCGGCGCAGCCCCAGTTGCGGCCGTAGAGCGCGTCGGGGCCCAGCAGGTTCAGGGCGCCGGCCACCGGCTCGCCGTCGCGCTCGGCCCACATCAGCACGACCTGCTCGCCCAGGCGCTCGCCCAGCAGGGGCCAGAAGCGCTCGCTCAGGTAGGCGCTGCCCCAGCGGGCATCCACCGTGTTGCGGTAGAAGCGGTGGAAGGCCTTCCACTGGGCGCGCGTCACCTCCGGCCCGCGCAGGGTGCGGATGTCCAGGCCGCTCGCCGCCACGCTCGCGCGCTCCTTGCGGAGCGCCTTGCGCTTGCGGCTGTTCAGCGCGCCCAGGAAGGCGTCGAAATCCGCGTAGCCCCGGTTGTGCCAGTGGAACTGCGTGCCCAGCCGCGGCAGCCAGCCGCACCCGGCCAGGGCCGCGCTTTCCTCCTCCGTGCAGAAGGTGACGTGGACGGAGGAGCATTCGAGCGCGCCCATCGCCTGGCGCAGCGCCTCGGCCACCGCCGCCACCGGCACGCCGGGCCGGCGCAGCAGCCGCGCGCCCGGCACCGGCGAGAAGGGCGAGGCGACCTGGAGCTTGGGGTAGTAGCGGCCGCCCGCGCGCTCATAGGCATCGGCCCAGCCATGGTCGAAGACGTATTCGCCGTAGGAATGCGCCTTGGCGTAGCAGGGCGCGCAGGCGAGCAGCGCGCCGCCCTCGCCGCGCAGGGCGACGTGCTGCGGCAGCCAGCCGGTGCGCGGGCCGGTGGAGCCGCTGTCCTCCAGCGCGGACAGGAAGGCGTGGGAGGTGAAGGGGTTGCCGTCGCCGCAGCCATCCCATTCGGCGGCGGGGATCTCCGCGATGGCGGGGTGCAGCGACAGCGTGAGGGCGGCGTCCATGCCCCCGGATATGGCGGTCAGCCGTCCAGTTCCAGGATGGCCTCGACCTCGACCGCCACATTCCCCGGCAGGGCGGCGACGCCGACGGCGGAGCGCGCGTGGCGCCCGCGCTCGCCCAGCAGCGCCACGGCGAGGTCGGAGGCGCCGTTCACCACCTTCGGCTGGTCGCCGAAGCCCGGCGCGGAGTTCACGAAGCCGGTGAGCTTCAGCAGCCGCACGCGCCCGAGGTCCCCGCCCGCCGCCACCTTCGCATGCGCCAGGATGGCGAGCATGCAGAGCTGCGCGCCCTTCACCCCGTCGGCCATGGAGACGCCGGCGCCGAGCTGGCCCACGGGCCACATCGCGCCATCCACCCGCGGCACCTGGCCGGACACGAAGACGATGTTCCCCGCGCGCGTGAAGGGGACGTAGTTCGCCACCGGGGCCGCCGGGTCCGGCAGGCTCAGCCCCATTCCGGCCAGCGTCGCGTCCACGTCCATCGGTCAGCCCACCAGCTTGAGGGTGCGCCGCGCCACCGGCAGGTCGAGCGGCAGCAGCGGCGATTGCGCGGGGGGCGCGGCCTCGGGCGC